>NZ_ANAT01000007.1:0-101146 GCF_000411595.1 Paenibacillus lentimorbus NRRL B-30488
AAGGTTTTTTATTATGCGTTCATAACGTAAATGGTAAAAGACAGGTATGTGGCAAAAGCGCTCCATAATAAATAAGGAACCAGAAGCCAGGCTGAAGCTTTACTGTATTTACCGGCAATGAGCAACAGAATGAGTGTTGTCACAGTCACAAGCAGGCAATCGATAGATGCAGCAAGCAAATTTTTCTGTGTGAATTGAAAATAGCTGAATCCTTGATTCACGATATAATTGATGAGAAGCATCACCCAAAAAGCTTTGGATTCTTTACATGAAAACTTTGCGTATATCAAGGCTGCTGAGAGCGAAATGAGCGCAAACAAAACCGCCCATATGATGCCGATCACTGATCCGCCCGGCGTCCAGTCAGGTTTTTGCAGCGCGTCGTACCATTCCCGGTCGATGGGAAAGAGAAACCCTGCTAAAGAAAACAAGACATATGTAATGATAAATACAATAATCGCACCGATATACTTCTTTTTCATTTGTTCCCTCCGCCATTCAATGTCAATACGTTAGTTCCCTCTTTTGGAAAGATCAAACCTTTTAAAGATCCATGCACCATTAAGTGTATGAGTTTTCAGTGTGAAAATGCAGCAAACCAATTATTTGTATTCAAAAACCCCGGAAGGCCGGGGTTTTAATCAGCATGAAGATCGCCAAAGGTCGTCATAATTCCTTCTTCGTCCAGTTCCTGCTCATATTTTTCGTGTGCTTTGCTTGGATACACGGATATGTTTTTCCGGTAATATCTGTCGCGATAAAGTTTTCATAATCCTCAGCATAGCCGATGTTTTCTTCTGAGTTCATTGTCATATCCCCATAGCTGAGCGGCGGATCTTCTAAATCCTGAGGCGTTTCTGAGTTTCCGTATTCCTCAACATCCTGATAAGCATCTTCACTATCGTAAGCCGCCCGGATTGATTCATCATCATCAAATTCAAACTGTCCGAACGGTGTTTCCTCTTCAATCGGCCTGTCTTTGGAAACGGCATCCTGCGAGGAATATTCCGCCAATGTCGTAGCCGTCGGCAGAGCTTCGAGTCTGTCATAAGGAATGTCCTTGCCGCTGACTTCACATGTGCCGTATGTGCCGTTTTCAATTTGTTTCAGAGAGTAATCAATATCGCGAAGGTGCTCCCGTTCATGGTCGAGCAGAGCCAGGTCTTTTTCCCGCTCGTATAATTCGGTCGCCTGATCGCCGGGATGATTGTCATAGGAAGACAATTCGCCGGATGATTGATACGGGAATTCATCAGTTAACTGAAATTGATCATTTTCTTTAAAGCGGCTTAAAATATCATCTCTGGCTTCTTCCAATTCTTTTTTTAAGTGTGTGATCTGTTTGTTTGTAAGCACATCAATCCCTCGTTTCTATGTGATGCTTACTGTTAGTATGAACGTTTTTGCGCAGAAAAATGGTGGATAAAAATAGTCATTTTCCCACGGGGAAGTAAAAGGATACAGTGATTGCCGAGAGTGGGGAAAGAAAATTCAAGTTTGTTTCTTTATTCATTTGCGCAAAAAGGTTTATAATAAGAAATGCGGGCATTTTGTCGTGCTCAAATCTGTGTGTTTGACACAAATTCATCACAGGTGTATTGTATTAAAAGCATTTAACGGATTATGGAGGAATGTCTCATGGTGACAACGGTGCAGCATACGTTCCGAGAGGAAGCAGATCATGCATTACATAAAGCCAAACAAGTCAACCATGCTGTCTTATTGAGCTATTCAAGACGTATTGCGTCTTTAGACCCTCTATCATTTTTCAAAGACGGAGCAAAAAAATATAAAGGCAAACGATTTTTTTGGTCAGAACCCGGTAGTGAATTAACAATAGTCGGTCTTGGCACAGAAGCGCTGTTCCAATCGAATGAAAAAAATGGAAAACGTTATCACGACGTTTTTGAACAATGGGAGCGCTTTAAAAAGACGGCTTTTCATATTCATGAAGAAGAAGAGGCGGCGCATACCGCGGTCGGCCCTGTCTTATTCGGCGGTTTTTCATTTAATCCCGCTGAAGAGAGAGGAGACGAATGGAACGGGTTCGAAGAAGGGCTGTTCTTTATCCCCTCACTCATGCTGACAAAGACGGCAGATGGTGATTATTTAACCGTCAATCAATGGGCGGCAGACGGTAATCAGGCAGAAGATACGCTGAAACGTCTGAAATCTTTTTCAGAAGCTTTTGCAGTTTCTTCAATTCAGTATGAAGAATATCCTGTTTTAACAAAAGCGGAAGAACTTGATGTGGAAAACTGGCTTGAGGCCATTAAAACAGCAACAAATGATATGAAGGCAAATCAATATGATAAAGTCGTGCTGGCAAGGGAAGTCGTTTTGTCATATGATGGGCCTATTCTGGCGGAGAGCGTTGTCCGCAAGCTTTTGACGGACCAAACGACAAGCTATGTTTTTGCGATTGAGCAGGGAAATAAATGCTTTGTCGGCGCTTCACCGGAACGGCTGATCAAAAAATCCGGCAAAGACGTTATGTCCACCTGTCTGGCAGGTTCAATTAAGCGCGGAGAAAATCAACAAGAAGATGACCGTCTCGGCAAAGAGCTGCTGCATGACGAAAAAAATCTCGCGGAACATGATTTTGTGGTTCAGATGATACACGATTCTTTCTTGTCGAGCTGCAGCGATGTGAAAAAGCCTGCAGGTCCGCAATTATATAAAACAAAAAGTGTTCAGCATCTATATACGCCGATCACAGGCCATCTTAAAACGTCCGCTTCGCTGTTTGATTTAATTGAAAAGCTGCATCCTACCCCGGCATTGGGCGGAGCTCCCCAGCAGAAAGCTGTTGAAGTTATCGCTGATATTGAACCGATGACACGCGGATGGTACGCGGCTCCGATCGGCTGGATGGACGGCAGGGAAAACGGAGAATTTGTCGTGGCTATCCGATCAGGGCTGATTGAAGGCAAAAGTGCGCGGCTTTTCGCAGGCTGCGGTATTGTTGAAGATTCAGATCCGCAATCAGAATATGAAGAAACACAAATTAAACTAAAGCCGATGATCTCTGCTTTAGGAGGTGAAAGGCTTTGACAAACCCGATTACACATTATATCGGAAGTTTTATTGATGAATTCGCTCTATCTGGTGTCACCGACGCGGTTGTTTGCCCGGGATCGAGGTCAACTCCCCTGGCGGTTTTGGCGGCGGCCCACCCGGATATTCAAGTCCATATACAGATTGATGAACGATCCGCAGGTTTTTTCGCACTCGGTCTTGCAAAAGCCCGCCAGCGTCCGGTCATGCTGATTTGTACGTCAGGAACGGCAGCGGCTAACTTCTATCCGGCCGTGATTGAAGCTCATTATTCAAGAGTGCCTCTTATTGTCCTGACTGCTGACCGGCCTCATGAATTGAGGGAAGTGGGGGCGCCTCAGGCGATTAACCAGCATTTTCTGTTCGGTAACTTTGTTAAGTTTTTCACAGACTCGGCTCTGCCTGAGGAAAATCCTCAAATGCTGAGCTATATCAGAACATTGGCCGGCAGAGCTGTAAGTGAAGCCGGGAAGCGCCCGATGGGGCCAGTCCATATCAATGTGCCGCTCAGAGAGCCTTTGATGCCGGATTTATCAGCCGGACCTTTTGAAAGAATGAGAAAGGGGAAGCACGTCTCAGTCACAACAGGGATGCAGTCAGCTGATCAAGACTCGCTCTGTCATATTACAGAGCGTCTCGCGGGTACCGAAAGAGGTATGATCGTCTGCGGAGAAATTCACGGTGAAGCAGAAAAGCAGCAAATCATCGCGCTTGCCGAGATGCTTCAGTTCCCGATTTTGGCTGATCCGCTTTCAAACCTCCGAAACGGGGAGCATGATAAGACGCTGATTATTGATGCTTATGACTCGTTCTTAAAAGATGAAGAAATAAAAGAGGCGCTGCGCCCTGACGCTGTGATCCGCTTCGGCCCGATGCCGGTTTCCAAACCGCTCTTTTTATGGCTCAGAGATGATCCTGCCATTGAGCAGTTTATCGTCGATGAAGACGGAGGATGGAGAGATCCCACCCAGGCCGGCGCGCATATGATTCATTGCCATCCGTCGGTGTTTTTGGAAGCGGTCCGTTCAGCTGAAACCGGAAAACGGCCGTCCGGATGGCTTGAGAAATGGCAGTTTGTCAATGAGCGGTTCCGGAGTCATTTACAGGCCGCGAGCATGGATGATTTATCATTTGAAGGAAATGTATATCGTCAGCTTCAGCACCTTGTCCCTGAAGGCAGTTCGATTTTTGTCGGCAACAGCATGCCGATCCGCGACGTGGATACTTTCTTTGAAAAACAAGATCGTTCCTTCCGTGTCTATGCCAACCGCGGTGCTAACGGCATTGACGGAGTTGTCTCCTCGGCTATGGGGCTGTGTGAAGGTACAAAAGCTCCTGTCACGCTTGTCATTGGAGATTTATCGTTTTACCATGATTTAAACGGGCTGTTAGCGGCTAAAAAACTTGGAATTCCGCTTACGGTTATTTTAATAAACAATGATGGCGGCGGGATTTTCTCGTTTTTGCCGCAGGCATCTGATAAGACTCATTTTGAAGAACTGTTCGGTACGCCGACGGGTCTTGATTTCCGGCATGCCGCCGCACTGTACGGCGGGACGTATACTTGTCCTGAGACATGGGAAGCATTTAAGGATGCGTATCAGCCGCAGGCGGACAAGCCCGGACTTCATATAATCGAGCTGAAAACAGATCGGACATCAAGAGTTCAATTCCATCGTGATCTGCTGCAGGCCGCAGTGCGGGAAGTGAAAAAAGAATGGAAACTGTAACAGTTAAAACGGCTGACGGCGTATGCTATCGTGCTGCTGATAGCGGACACGAATCGTCTGAAGCTATTGTTTGTCTGCATGGATTTACGGGCAGCAAAGAATCATGGATGTTTTTACGCGGCATGTTTCCCGGCGAGCGAATGGTGATGATTGACTGCCTGGGTCACGGGGAGACAGACGCGCCTGTGCAAGCGGCAAGGTATAGTGCGAGCCGGCAGGTTGCGGACCTTGCCGCCGTTTTTGATCAATTAAAACTTCACAAAGTGAAACTTATTGGTTATTCTATGGGGGGAAGACTTGCGTATTCCTTTGCACAGGCATTTCCGCATCGGGTGTCAGCGCTTGTTTTGGAAAGTACAACCCCGGGCCTCAGCACGCTTCAGGAACGCAAAAAGCGGATTCAGTCAGACCGGAAGCTTGCTGACTTTATATTGTGGGAAGGTATAACATCGTTTGTTGATTATTGGGAGAGCATTCCGTTGTTTGCCACGCAGCTTTCTCTGCCGGACAGCGTAAAGGCGTCCATCCGTGCCGGCAGGCTGAAGAATAATCCGTCCGGACTTGCAGGAAGCCTGCTCGGAATGGGGACGGGCTCACAGCCTTCCTGGTGGGAGGCATTACACCGCATCAAGGCGCCCGTCCTGCTTATATGCGGTGAATGGGATGAAAAGTTTTGCGCTATTAATCAAAAGGTGCATAACCTGCTCCCATCAAGTAAAATAGAGGTTGTCAAACAGGCGGGGCACACGGTACATGTGGAACAGCCGCGAATTTTTGGTAAGATAGTAAGTGAGTTTTTATACGGCTTGTAAAGCATAAAGAAAATAGCTTTTCGGCCGGACTCAGGCAAAAATGAAGGAGGTCATATCAATGGCTGCAGAATGGAAAAGTGAACGTCAGTACGATGAAATCCTGTACGAGACGTATAACGGTATTGCAAAAATAACAATTAACCGCCCGGAGGTACATAACGCATTTACTCCTAAGACGGTATCAGAAATGATTGACGCGTTTGCTTGTGCGCGTGATGACTCTAATATTGGTGTCATCGTTCTTGCGGGAGCGGGAGATAAAGCATTCTGTTCAGGCGGAGACCAAAAAGTCCGCGGTCACGGCGGATATGTCGGAGACGATCAGATCCCGCGTCTGAATGTGCTTGATCTTCAGCGTTTGATCCGCGTGATTCCTAAACCGGTCGTAGCGATGGTATCAGGCTATGCCATCGGCGGAGGCCATGTGCTTCATATCGTCTGTGATTTAACGATTGCGGCCGATAACGCGATTTTCGGTCAAACCGGCCCGAAAGTGGGAAGCTTTGATGCCGGTTACGGCTCAGGTTACCTGGCGCGTATCGTCGGACATAAGAAAGCCCGTGAAATCTGGTACCTGTGCCGTCAATACAACGCGCAGGAAGCGCTCGACATGGGGCTTGTCAATACGGTAGTCCCATTAGAGAAACTTGAAGAGGAAACAATTAAATGGTGTGAAGAAATGCTTGAGAAAAGCCCTACAGCCCTTCGTTTCCTTAAAGCGGCATTTAACGCTGATACAGACGGCCTCGCCGGAATTCAGCAATTTGCAGGAGATGCAACGCTTCTTTATTACACGACTGACGAAGCGAAAGAAGGCCGTGATTCCTTTAAAGAGAAACGCAGTCCCGATTTCGGTCAATTCCCTCGTTTTCCGTGATCAGATGACACTACGAAACAGCTTGAGCCGCTCTGGTCCAAGCTGTTTTCTTTTCAAAAACAGTACTTTTACCTCGGAGATGATAACATGCTGACAGAACAGCCGAATTGGCTCATTCAAAGGGCTCAGCTGACACCGGAGAGAATCGCTCTCATATTTGAAAACAAACAGATGACATTCAGAGAATTATATCATGCTTCTAAACAAATGGCCGCGCGGCTGTCCAAATACTGCTCGCTTAAAAAAGGAGACAGGGCCGCGATTTTGCTTTCTAACAGACCGGAAATGGTTTATGCCGTTCACGCCTGCTTCTTATTAGGGGCGGAAGCTGTGCTGTTGAATACGAAGCTCTCAAAACAGGAACGGTTGTTTCAGCTCGAAGATTCACAGGCAAAGCTTTTATTAACGGAGGACGGTTTTTGCCGCGAAGAATATGAATCTGCGGTCGCCACCGCAGATGTGGACGAGCTGCAGGCTGAAGAGGCGGGTGACATGGAGCCGGAAGCTTATGTAACGCTTGATGATACGGCGACTCTTATGTATACGTCAGGAACAACGGGAAGGCCGAAGGGGGTGCAGCAGACTTTCGGTAATCATTATTCCAGCGCTGTATCGTCTGCGCTGAATCTGGGGGTCACAGAGCGGGACCGCTGGCTTATTGCGCTGCCGCTGTTTCATATCAGCGGTCTGTCTGCGCTGTTTAAGTCGGTCATTTACGGCATGCCTGTCGTGCTTCATCAAAAATTTTCTGTCACTGATGTGCTGGACAGCATCAGCTCCCATCAGGTCACGATCATTTCAGCGGTGCAGACCATGCTCTCGGGCCTGCTTGCGGAAACTGAACAATGTCCTGAATCACTGCGCTGCATTCTGCTTGGCGGGGGTCCGGCACCGCTGCCGCTCCTTGAAGAATGCCGCAGGAAACAATTTCCGGTATTCCAATCTTACGGCTTGACTGAAACCTGCTCACAGATTGTCACGCTTTCTCCGGAATTCAGCATGGACAAGCTCGGCTCGGCCGGTAAACCGCTGTTTTCATGCGAAATTAGAATTGAAAAAGACGGAAACCCTTGTGCGCCGTTTGAACATGGTGAAATTACGGTGAAAGGCCCGAATGTAATGAAAGGGTATTATCATCGTGACGACGCGAACCAGGCCGCTTTTCATAATGGATGGTTTAAAACGGGCGATCTTGGCTATTTGGATGATGAAGGGTTTTTATACGTGCTGGACAGGCGGTCGGACCTCATCATTTCAGGCGGAGAGAACATCTACCCGGCAGAAGTGGAAGCGGCGCTGCTTGCCCATCCGGCTGTAGCGGAGGCCGGTGTTTCGGGAGCCGAAGATCCGAAGTGGGGGAAAGTGCCGCATGCTTTTCTCGTGCTGACTTCTTCTGTCAGTTCTGAGGAGCTGACCGCTTTTTGCCGTGAGCGGCTTGCAAAATATAAAATACCGGCTGCTTTTTTCACGGTTGACGAGCTTCCGCGGAATGCGTCCAATAAACTGATGAGGCATCGGCTGAATGAGCTTCGTAAAGGAGAATTGTCATGATTAAGATTGAAAAAATCACCCTTTATCATGTAAGTATGAGGCTGAAAAAACCGTTTAAAACAAGTATTGAAACGCTGCAGGACCGTAAATTTTTGATCGTGGAAGCGATCGATGAAACCGGGAGAACCGGCTGGGGGGAGGTATCGGCGTTTTCTTCTCCGTGGTATACAGAAGAAACGATTCAGACATGCGCGCATATGCTGAGAGATTTTTTTATCCCAAATGTCGTAGGCCGCGAGTTTTTCCATCCGTCAGAAGTGCCTGACAGTCTCGCGCGTTTCAAAGGGAACCGCATGGCAAAAGCGGGGCTTGAATCAGCCGTGTGGGATCTATATGCCAAGAAAAAGGGGATATCTCTCGCAGAAGCCTTAGGGGGCAAAAGAGATAAAGTGCCCGCCGGCGTGGCGGTGGGTCTGGCTTCGGCTGATGAGATGCTTCGGGAAATTGAGCAATACGTAAAAGAAGGTTATCAACGTATAAAATAAAAATTCAGCCCGGCCATGACGTTGATCTGGTCAGAGCCATCCGCAGCCGTTTTCCGAACGTGCCGCTGATGGCGGATGCCAACTCGGCTTATGAACTGAAAGACATCAGCAGGCTGAAAGAGTTGGATGAATTCCAGCTCATGATGATAGAACAGCCGCTTCAGGCAGATGATATTGTCGATCACCGCCACCTGCAGAAACACTTAAGAACCGCGGTATGCCTTGATGAAAGCATATGCTCATATGATGATGCAAGGCGGGCGATTGAGCTTGGGAGCTGTAAAATAATTAACATAAAACCGGCGCGTGTAGGAGGCCTGACAGAGGCTTTAAAAATACATGACTTATGCAGAGAGCATCACATGCCGGTTTGGTGCGGCGGAATGTTTGAAACCGGCATTTCGAGAGCGCAGACAGTCGCGCTTGCTTCGCTGCCGCAATTTACAATACCGGGTGATATTTCCTCATCAGACCGATACTGGGAGGAGGATATTGTCACTCCCGACATCCGTATCGAAGAGGGATTCATCTCTGTCCCGGACGGTCCCGGACTGGGTGTTGAAGTCAATCAGGAAATAATGAGAAAATACGTCACCCAAATGGACGTTTTTACGACAAACAACTGATAAAAAGACATTTCAGCGAGTTGAGCTGCCTGTATGCTGCTGTTATATTGAAACTGTTCATTATCACCCCTTCCCCCGTTTGAACCGGCTGTATCAGCCGGTTTTTTTAATAGGCGAATGCGATGATTTTTTTATTCTTCAAACAGTGTCGGCTTTACATCGCAGGTGCTGCTTTCCGGCTGGGGCAAACATGTACATCTTGATAAAAAATTCTGTGCTTGTCATGAATGCGATACTGATTGTATCGCATGCCGCCGCCTATATTTGCCGCCGAACCGCCTTTCTGCCATGCTTCTCATCCGCGCGGTTTTCTCCGGTTCAGGGATGCTTGCGGCGGAAATGAAAAAGAGCTGTATAAAACAGCTCTTTTCTTTTATAAATCATGCGGTTTAAAGGTTTTGCAATCCGTTTCTTCACTTTTTTCAGCGGTTTCGCCTGTATGGCTGACCACATAAATAGCGTCGGCCGTGCATTTGTTTCCTCTGCCCCAATATGAACAGTTATTGACTTCACACAGAATTTTTTGGTCCATGCTGGCTCCCCTCCAAGATAAAAGGTACGCCTTTAGTATGAGCCGCCCTGATTTTTGTTATTCCTCCTGGCGGATATAACGTCTGTCTTTCATAAAGAGCTTCCAGAAGAAATAAAACCCGGGGAACAAAATGATGAAAGCGACGATATACGTCATAAACAGCGCCCTGAAGGTTGCCGGCTCCGTAAATCCTGACATGACCGTAATATCCGGATAAATCATATAAGGAAGATGAGCCCGTCCGTATGCATAGCTTGCCAGAAAGTATTGGAGCGCAATGGCGATCATGGCGATTCTCGGTTTGCCGAGGTTGCGGCCGAAGCGCTTATTCGGCAAAAACAGAGCCACGCCGGCAATGATAAATGTAATGACAGACAGAATGAGCCATGTCTTGTCTTTCATCATGCCCGTGTACAGCCAGCCGGCTTCAGAGCGTAATGTCAGCATAATGAAGAAGGCAAACAGAAGCGACAGCGGCCCTGTTAGTAAAGAGCTCCGTCTGTAGATGCGGTACGCATGCTCCTCTTCCGCAACATTTGAAAAATCGGCCAGAAGCAGTGAAGATAAAAATAAAGTGCTTAAAATGGCAAAGCCGATAAACGCATACGCATTAAGGCTTGTAAAGACATTTGCCAAATTCAGGTGATACACTCCGCCCGTCTTCTCAATAAACCCTCCGTGTGTGACCGGAAGGACCAAAATCAGCACAGCGGGAATAATGAAGCCTGAAATTCCGGAGATATATCTCATGATTTTTCTTTCCTTCGCCGTATTGGAGAAGACGAGAAAGCCGCTGCGGATGGCTAAGAGCAGCAAAATAATACTTCCCGGGATCAATAAAACGGTTCCCAGCACGAAGGTTGCCCCTGGAAAGAAGCTGAATAGGGCGACAACGATCGCGACGATAAAGACGTTGGTCACTTCCCATGTCGGGGACAAATAACGATTAGCGATATTTGTCGCCTTTGTTTGTTCTCTATTTAAATAAATCATCGACCAAAAGCCGGCTCCGAAGTCCATCGTTGCCATGACCGCGTAGATAAACACGAAGCCCCATACGATTGATATCGCAATGAGAGCATCCATGGTAATGTCCATTTCAATTCAGCCCTTTCTATTGTTAGGATTCCGCCGCTTTTACATCCTCCTCAACAGGATGTTTGCGGAAATAATAAAGCAGCACATAAATAACTGCGGCTGCCAAAATGGCGTAAACGACCGTAAACAGGATGAACAGCAAACCGATTGAACCGGTTGTCGTGACGACATCAGACGTTTTCAGGAGATGGTAAATCACCCATGGCTGCCGCCCCGTACAAGCGAATATCCACCCGAATTCAATTCCGATCAGACTGAGCGGTCCTGCGGTTAAAAATAAAATCAAAAGCCAAGTCGGAAAGCTGTCTTTCTTTAAAATTTTCTCCACACGATGCCGATGATGGAGTACAAAATGAGCAGCATCCCGATGCCGACCATTCCGTTAAACAGTGTATGGATGAATAAAGGCGGCCACTCGTCTTTCGGAAACGCGTTCAATCCTTTGACGACGGTATCAAAGCTGTTTGCGGCCAAAAAGCTTAAAGCCCACGGCACTTCTATCGCCCATTTTACTTTTTCTTCTTTTGCATCAGTAAAACCCCCGATCGCAAGCGGAGCGTGTGATCTAGTTTCAAACAGCCCTTCTGCGCCCGCAAGCTTCTCAGGCTGGTATTCGTAAAGAAGCTGGGCTGACTCGTGACCGTTTAAAGAGGCAAGAATGGAGAATATCCCGCCGATCGTTAAGGCGAGCAGCAGCGCTTTTCGGTGAAAGCGGTATACCTGCTCCTGTTTTCTCGTTCTCAGCATTTTATAAGCAGCAACTGACGCGACGATAAATGCACCGGTCATGAAAGCCGTCAGTACGACATGGCCCGCGGTGGTGAAAAAGCTTGGATTAAAAAACGCTGCCCACGGTTCGACGTCAGTGATTTTGCCGTTTAAAATTTTAAAACCGGCCGGCGTTCCTTCAAATGCGTGAACATTTGTGATTAAGACGGCTGATGCCGCGGCGCCGATCAAAACGAAAATAACGGCAATGATGCGCATCGCCGGAGTCAGCCGATCAGCGGCGTAGACATAAATGGACATAAACAGCGCTTCGATAAAGAAAGCATAAATTTCAATCTGAAACGGAAGTGACATCACCCTGCCGATGACCTCCATGAATCCGGGCCACAAAAGGGCAAGCTGTGTACCCGCGATCGTTCCGGTCGGTATCGCCACGCCGAGCAGAACAGCCTGCGCCTTCGTCCACCTTTTCGCCATAATGGCATAATGCGGATCTTTTGTTTTTTGATAAATCAATTCAGCCATTAAAATCATCAGAGGCAAGCCGACACCAAGCGTCGCAAAAATAATATGAAAGCCCATGGTTGTCCCGAACAGACTTCTGGCTAATACTAAATCATCCACGATCATAAACCGCCTTTCTAAATTACCGTTTTATGTAATGTGATTATATTATTTGCTGAAGCGATTAGATTATTCTTCCGATTCCATATATGTGCAGGGTTTAGAAATCAAGGGAGCAGGGCATATATGATTGACAAGCGCCTATTTAAGGTTTAGAATAAAACGTAATTATTACGATTTGAGAAAGGGAGATCATCATGAAAAAAGATATTCATCCGGATAACCATCAAGTGATTTTTCAAGATGTGAACAGCGGCTACCGCTTTTTAAGCCATTCTACGAAAACGTCAGAGGAAACGGCAGAGTGGGAAGACGGAAAAACATACCCGCTGATTAAAGTGGAAGTCAGCTCAGATACGCATCCGTTTTATACGGGCCGCCAAAAATTCAACGAAAAAGGCGGGAGAGTCGAACAGTTCAACAAAAAATACAATATGGGGAAATAAGACAAGCCCAATGGGGTTTGTCTTATTTATTGAGCACTTTGTCATCTTGTGCGGGGAGTGACGAAATGACCCGCCTTATGTTATATTGTGAATAAAAAGGCAGAAAGGAAACACCAAGATGAATCTTCTAAACGATATCATGCAATTTAATGAGCAGTTCACTAAAAACAAAGATTATGAAAAATACCAAACATCTAAATTCCCGGATAAAAAGATGGCGATTTTGTCCTGTATGGACACACGTCTTGTAGAATTGCTTCCGCATGCGATGAACATGCGAAACGGCGATGTGAAAATTATTAAAAGTGCCGGCGCGCTTGTCGCCCACCCGTTCGGAAGCATCATGCGCAGCCTTTTAGTGGCCGTATACGAATTAAACGCTGATGAAGTCTGCGTTATCGGCCACCATGATTGCGGCATGAGCAAAATCAACAGCGAGGATATGCTTGATAAAATTATCGACCGCGGTATTCCGAAAGAGCGGATTGACATGCTGAAGCACTCAGGTGTTGATCTTGATCAATGGCTGAAAAGCTTTGATTCAGTAGAAGCGAGTGTTACAGACAGCGTAAACGTCATTAAACACCATCCGCTATTCCCTGACAATGTCCCGGTGCACGGTCTGGTGATTGATCCTGAAACCGGTAAACTTGATCTGGTGATCGACGGCTACCAGCATATGGACTAATGTTTTTGTTTTTTGTCCGGTACGGGATCAACACCGCCCGGATGAAAAGGGTGGCACTTTAAAATCCGCTTCAGTGTCAGCCATCCGCCTTTTAATGCGCCGTGAGTCTTGACGGCTTCGATTCCGTACTGCGAACACGTCGGGTAAAAGCGGCATGACGGCGGTGTCAGCGGAGAGATGAACTTCTGGTATCCGCGGATTAATGCAATCATTATGGTTTTCATCAAAAAACCACCTTTCTGATGCTAGTATAGAAAAAAATTTCAGATTGAAAAGCTTCCGCCACAATTCTTATCGGAAAACTGTGTTATAATGGATGCATATTCTGAAAAAAGGGAGTGCCATTATGCCTTCAGTAGAAAGTTTTGAGCTAGACCATAATGCGGTTGTGGCTCCGTATGTAAGACATTGCGGAGTGCATAAAGTCGGAACAGACGGCGTTGTGAATAAGTTTGACATTCGCTTCTGCCAGCCGAACAAACAGGCGATGAAGCCGGATACGATTCATACGCTTGAGCACTTGCTTGCGTTTACGATTCGCACACATTCTGAGAAATACGATCACTTCGACATCATAGATATCTCACCGATGGGCTGCCAGACAGGCTATTATCTTGTTGTCAGCGGCGAGCCGACAGCGGAAGAAATTGTAGACCTGCTTGACGCTACGCTGAAAGAAGCCATCGATATTACGGAGATTCCGGCGGCCAATGAAAAACAGTGCGGCCAGGCGAAACTTCATGATTTAGAAGGCGCGAAACGCCTGATGCGTTTCTGGCTGTCACAAGATAAAGAAGATTTGCTGAAAGTGTTCGGATAAAAAACAGGCCTTTTTGCTGATATGCAAAAAGGCTTTTTTACATATTTCTAAAAAATGTCACACCTTATGTGTAAGCGTTTGCTAAAATAGAAGCAAACATGAAGGAGTGATGGGATGAAACGGGCTGTATTGGCAGGTATGTGCGGTATGGTATTTCTATTATCTTCCTGCGGGGGCAATTCGGACAAAACCTCCGCGGATGAGGAGCCTAAAGCGCTTGAGGTCAAGCTTACAGGACCGGAAACGGCAGCACCGCATGAAAAAACGGAATACAAGGCGGAGGTTTTTTACGGCGGCAAGCGTGTCACGGATGCGGATGAAGTCATGTTTGAAGTATGGAAAGAAGGAAAAAAGGCAGCAGCAAAACAAGCAAGGCCAAGGAGGAAAAAGGGGCGTATCACCTGCGGACTGAATTTGATGAAGAGGGTGTGTATACCGTTCAATCCCACGTAACGGCAAAACAGCAGCATAATATGCCGACTGTAAAAGTGCGTGTCGGGGATGCTGAAGCTGCCGATGATTCCTCCGGCCATGAGGAACAGACGCATCATCATTAAGGATTGTTTTTATCCGTCAAGCCTTTTGATGCGTCCTCCGGCGGGTCAATCGTATGTTTTACGTTATAAGCTCTTACAGTCGACCAGATGGATAAAAGCAGCACAGCGAGCACGATAAGAAAGCCGAAGCCCAGAAGAAGCAGCATGAAATCCCTCCTTTTTAACAAATCATAACATATTTTCCATCCGTAAAATCAAGGGCTAAAAATTTATGTTTTAACACACGATATATAGGGTATATCAATAGTAAATCAAAGGAGGAAGATAGGCATGTCAGAAAAACTATTGGAAGCGGTCAATAAACAAGTTGCAAACTGGACGGTCATGTATGTGAAATTACATAACTATCATTGGTACGTCAAAGGGAAGGACTTTTTCACATTGCACGAAAAGTTCGAGGAGCTGTATAACGAAACGGCTACATATATTGACGATCTGGCAGAACGTCTGCTGGCATTAAACGGCAAGCCGATCGGCACAATGACGGAATCATTGAAGACTGCTTCTATAAAAGAGGCGGAAGGCAATGAGAGCGCAGAACAAATGGTACAGAACATTTATGATGATTTCACTGTCATTGCGGAAGAGCTGAAAAGCGGCATGGATCTCGCAGATGAGGTCGGAGACGAAACGACCGGAGATATGCTGCTTGCCATTCACCAGAATATCGAAAAACATAACTGGATGCTGAAAGCGTATTTAGGATAATCAACAAGGGAAGACCGGGGCTATAAAGCACTCGGTCTTTTATTTGGCTGCCGAAGAGAGGTGTTGTCCATTTTTCTGAAAAATCCAGTCCGTTCCATTCACTTTTCATAGAATAATGTAAGGCCGTTTCTGTGAAAGGATGTTGGATCAAGTGGGCAAAGACTTTGGCATCTTTTCGTTTTTTGCAGTGATCGTGTGGGCAGCGGGGTTTTTCTTTGGCGGTTTTCAGTATTCGTTTCTGATTTTGCTATCGGTCATGGCGATTGAGTTTATCAGTACAAGCTTAAAAGAATCTCTTTTGCAGCAGCTGAGCGCAAGAAAGCTTTTTGCGCGGCTGGTCAAAAAAATCGTGACCCTGGCATTAGTCTCAGTTTGCCATTTTTTTGATCAGCTGCTTCATTCAGAAGGCGCCATCCGCAATTTGGCTATTATGTTTTATATCTTATACGAATCGGTTCAGATCGTGATTACGGCAAGCTCGCTGGGCATACCGGTTCCGCAGGTGCTCGTCGACCTATTGGATACCCTGAAAAATAAATTCAAGCGCAAACCGTAACATTTGCTTCAAAGGAGGCTATACTAGCGGGTAGGATGGTTTTCCTCTGAATTTTTGATAAAGGGCTTCCGAACAAACGCAACTGTGGTATGATGTATGGAAGATATGAAGGAACGGATTAGAGGGATAAACATGTACGAGTTTAAAGACTATTATCAGAATACTGTTCAGCTCTCCTTTGAACACCAGCCTTTTTCAGACAGCCCGAAGCATGTATGGGTCATATGCCGATATGGAGATAAGTGGCTTTTGACTGAGCACGAAGACCGGGGGTTTGAATTTCCGGGCGGAAAAGTGGAGCCGATGGAATGTGCGGAGGAAGCGGCCCTGCGCGAGGTGAAAGAAGAAACCGGCGCCGCGGTAAGACATCTGAAGTACGTCGGACAGTATAAAGTTCTCGGCAGGGAAAAGGTAATCGTGAAGAATATTTATTTTGCCGATATTGAAAAGCTTGAAAAACAGGCTGACTATTTTGAAACAAAGGGGCCGGTGCTGTTCAGCGAACTGCCGGAGAATCTCCCCCGAAATAAAAAATTCAGTTTCATTATGAAAGATTCGGTGCTTCCGATCAGTCTGAAAAAGCTAAAAGAGGACGGCGTATTTCAATCATAAAAAACGGAGACCCGGCGCTTACGCACGGGTCTTTTTTATATTTTTCCTTTCGTCCATTTTCTTTCTAACAGTTCGACTCCCTGATACATCAATGTCGCAAAAATCGCGATGATCAGAAGGCTTAAGAACACAAGAGTGAAATTGAAGACCTGGAATCCGTAAATGATCATGTAGCCCAGACCTTTTTCGGAAACGAGAAACTCGCCGACGATGACACCGACCCAGGATAAACCGACGTTCACTTTAAGCGCGGAAATAATCGCGGGGGCGCATGCCGGCAGAATGACTTCTTTAAACATGATGCTTCTTTTCGCACCGAAGGTTTTCATCACCTTAATATAGTTTTCATCCACTTCCTGAAAAGCCGTAAAGACGACGATTGTCGTGATAATGACACTGATGACTGCTCCCATGGCGACAATGCTTGTGAAATTCGGTCCGAGTGCCACGATGAGAATCGGTCCGAGTGCGACCTTCGGCATCGCGTTTAAAATGACGAGGTACGGGTCTAAAACCCGGGCGAGCCTGTTTGACCACCATAACAGAGCGGCGAGGCATGTGCCGAGAAGCGTGCCGAGCAAAAAGCCGAGAACGGTTTCTCCTAAGGTTACGCCGATGTGCGCCGCAAGGGATCCGTCCGCAATCTTTTCAACTAAAAGCCTGCAAACGGCGGAGGGTGAGCTGAAGATTAACGGATCGATCCAGCCCGCCCTGCTCGATATTTCCCACCCGGCAAAAAATACGATGAAAATGGCGGCCTGATACGCACGGATCCGGAGCTTTTCTTTTTGGTGTCTTTTCTTAAACTGCTGATGAAGCTGTTCAATCGTGCCGCTGCTGTTTTTCAAGGGAATTCAGCTCCTTCCATATGGTTTGAAACAGCGGCTGAAAGGCCGGATCCTGACGCGCGTCAAACGGATCTAAAGCCGCGAGCTCCTTAGGCACGGTGAATATTTGGTGGATGGTGCCCGGCTGATTCGAAAATAAATAGATCGTATCGCTCATGGCGATGGCTTCACCGATATCGTGGGTGACGAGCACGGCGGTTTTTTGAAAATCCTTTAATGTTCTGAAGACAAGGTTTTCCAAAGAAAGCTTCGTTTGAAAGTCCAGCGCGGAAAACGGTTCATCAAGGAGCAGCAGGCCCGGGTCCGGCGCAAGAGTTCTGGCAAGTGCCGCCCGCTGCCGCATTCCGCCTGAGAGCTCTTTCGGATATTTCTTTTCAACGCCGATTAATCCGAGCTTAGGCAGAAGGCTGAGAACTTCAGCTCTTTTTCTTCTGTTAATGTTTTTGAAATGTGTAAACCGAGCAGCACGTTTTCCTCAATTGATTTCCAAGGAAATAAATAATCCTGCTGAAGCATATAACCGATTTGGTGTTCTTTATGGTTCGGCACGCTTCCTTCGATCAGCACCCGGCCTTGCGCAGGGGTGATAAGGCCGGCCAGAATGGACAGGAGTGTTGTTTTTCCGCATCCGCTCGGCCCGAGAAAGGAGATGAAATCCCCTTTTTCAATCTGAAAATGTATATCTTTCACAGCGGTTGTCTTTTCTTTCAGCGAGAAATAAGTATGTGTTACATGATCCACATGTAAAAAAGACATTCATGTTCCTCCTATTGTTCTGAGGTGACTTTTTTGGCGATTTTTGTGTTGACGAGTTTGCTGTACGGAATGTGTTTCGGGAGCTCTCCGGCTTCATCCATAATAGATTGAAGCAGTTCCCATTCATCCTTTTGCAGAACTGGGTCTGCAGAGAATGACTTTTGTTTTTATAGCGCTCTATCGATGTTTCGATAATGGCCGGGTCTGTATCGTCAAATTCCTTCTGAATCGTTTTTGCGATGTCTTTGGCCGGATGGCTCTCCACCCATTGCTGGGCGCGATAAATGGCGCGGGTGAATTTTTCCGCCGTCTTTTCATTGGTTTTCAAATAACTTTCTTTTGCCATAAAGGTTGTGTATGGCACTTGGCCGGAAGCTTCTCCGAAGGATGCGACGATATGACCGATGCCTTCTTTTTCAAATTGGGATGCCGTCGGTTCAAACAGCTGCACATAATCACCCGTTCCGGATGCGAATGCGTTGGAAATATTGGCGAAATCAATGTTTTGAACGAGGTTAATGTCTTTTTTCGGCTCTATGTGATTCTTTTTCAGGACGTACTCACCGGCCATTTGGGGCATGCCGCCTTTTCGCTGGCCGAGAAATGTTTTTCCTTTTAAATCGTTCCATTTGAATGATTTCTCATCCTTCCGCGACACGAGAAATGTGCCGTCCGTCTGTGTCAGCTGCGCAAAGTTGATGACCGGATCTTTTGCTCCCTGCGCCTCCACGTAAATGGATGTTTCAGAACCGACCAGCGCGATGTCTGACCCGTTTGACAAAAGCGATGTCATCGTTTTGTCTCCGCCCCATGTTGTTTGAAGTGACACTTGGAGCCCTTCTTTTTTAAAAAAACCTTTTGCTTCAGCGACATACAGAGGCGTATAGAAGATGGAGTGTGTGACTTCCGCCACCTTTACTTTTGTCAGACTTTCTTCCTGTCTGCAAGCCGGAAGAATGAGCAGGAAAAAGGCGCATATGACAAAAACGCAGCCCGCTTTGAGCCATTTGTTCACGGTGTAACCTCCTTGTTTTAAGCGTTAAAATAACCTTTTCTGCTTTACATATCGTATGATGGGTATAAAAAATGTGTGAGTGCCCATATTCACGTTGGGAAAGAATAAAAAAACTGATGATATAAGGAGGCGCATTGTATTGCTGGTAGAAAAGAAAAGGTTCCCGTCTCCGAGTCCGCATGTCCGCCTCTTTGCGGTATGCTATGAGTCAGAAGGGCTGAAGGTAAAGGGGCTCCTTGCCGAACCTGCGGCACCGGGAACATATGACGGTTTTTTATATTTGCGCGGCGGCATAAAAAATGTCGGCATGGTACGCCCTGGGAGAATCGTTCAATTCGCTTCCCAAGGCTTTGTCGTGTTTGCGCCTTATTACAGAGGCAACCAGGGCGGCGAGGGAAATGAAGATTTTGCGGGAGAGGACAGAGAGGACGCGTTTTCCGCTTTCCGCCTTCTTCGGGAGCATCCGAACGTCAGGGAAGGGCGGGTGCATATTTTCGGTTTTTCCCGGGGCGGAATCATGGGGCTTTTGACCGCGATTGAAATGGGGCATCAAGCGGCTTCACTCGTTTCATGGGGCGGTGTGAGCGATATGGTGCTTACTTATGAAGAGCGGAAGGATATGCGGCGGATGATGAAGCGGGTGATCGGCGGCACGCCGAAAAAGGTGCCGGATGAATACAGATGGCGTTCGCCGTTTGAAAAAGCAGACCGCATTCAGGCCCCTGTGCTGCTCATCCATGGAGAGAATGATGAGAATGTTTCGATTGAACACGCCCGGATGATCGAGGACAAGCTGAAAGAGGCGGGGAAACCGGTGGAAACTTGGTATTACAGCGGTTTTACGCATTATTTTCCGCCGCAGGAAAACAGACGCATTGTCCGGCGGCTGGCGGAATGGATGAAGACACGGTAAGATGCCTGATTTATGATATGATAATAAAGAATAAGAGAATGAAAGGGGATTTTCATTTTGGGAATGCCTGTTGAATTTAATACCATGATTGTGACAAAAGGCAATGAAAAACGGATAGAGGAAAATATCTTTTTATTGGAGAAAGAGGGCTACCGCGTCTATCCTCTTGATATTCCGATGGACGTGCGCAAAACGAAGACCGGAGAGAAATCCGGCACCGGCGAGGTCCAAAAGCTCGAATGGGCGAACGGCCGGACAAGCATTACATACAGACTCACTTCGCTTCATTCGACAAACTGAAAAACAAAAGCCGAGGGCATAAACGCCCTTGGCTTTTTTGATTACACGAGAGGTCCGCCGGCTTTGGCAATCGAGTCTGCATGGGAAAACTTTTTAAAGTTTCTTTAAACTCATTGGCTAAAAACAGCGCTTTTTCGTTGTATGCTTGTTTATCGCTCCATGTGTTTTCAGGCTGAAGAACTTCATCCGGCACGCCCGGAACATGAACGGGACTGTGCAGGCCGAAAATGCTGTCTGCCGTCATGTCAGTCTGGTTCAGTCTGCCGTCAATAGCGGCTTTGACCATCGCTCTTGTATACGAAAGTTTCATCCGTTCTCCGACTCCGTACCCTCCGCCGGTCCAGCCTGTGTTGACCAGGAAGACTTGAACGCCGTGTTCGTCGATTTTACGCCCGAGCATTTCGGCATATACATGTGCCGGAAGCGGAAGGAACGGTGAACCGAAGCACGTCGAGAAAGTCGTTTGCGGAGATGTCACGCCGCGTTCGGTTCCCGCGAGTTTACTGGTGTAGCCGCTTAAGAAGTGATACATCGCCTGTTCCTTCGTCAGTTTGCTGATCGGAGGAAGCACGCCGAATGCGTCCGCCGTTAGAAAGACGATCGCCTGCGGATGGCCGGCAATGCTCGGCTGCACGATATTGCCGATCATCTCAATCGGATATGCGGCTCTTGTGTTTTCCGTGTAGAAGGAATTGTCGTAATCCGCTTCACCCGTTTTTTCATCAAGCACGACATTCTCAAGAACAGACCCGAAGCGGATCGCACGAAAAATCTGCGGTTCTTTTTCCTCGCTCAGATTGATACATTTAGCGTAACATCCGCCTTCAATGTTGAAAACGCCGGAATCTGACCAGCCGTGCTCGTCATCTCCGATCAGTTTGCGGTCCGCATCGGCTGAAAGCGTCGTTTTCCCTGTGCCGGAAAGGCCGAAAAACAGGGCGACATCGCCTTTTTCACCGACGTTGGCTGAGCAGTGCATCGGCAGTATATCCTGCTGCGGAAGCAGGAAGTTCATAATGGAGAATATTGATTTTTTCATTTCTCCGGCGTATTCGGTGCCGCCGATTAAAATGACGCGCTTTTCGAAAGAGACAATGATAAATGTTTCCGAATGCGTCCCGTCCGTCTCCGGGTCTGCCTTAAAGTGCGGAGCTGAGAGAATGGTGAAAGGCTGCGCTTGCGGGTCTCTTTCATCCGTTTCCGGTCTGATAAACAGCTGGCGCGCGAATAAATTGTGCCACGCAAATTCATTTACGACCGTAATCGGCAGTCTGTATTTTTCATCCGCTCCCGCGAATCCTTCAAACACAAACAGTTCATCCCGCTGTTTTAAGTAGCTGACGACTTTGGCGTACAGCTTTTCAAACGCCTCTTCAGAAATGGGCTGATTTACCGCGCCCCAATCAATTTGATTTTCTGTGCTTTGTTCACGGACGATAAATTTATCTTTAGGGGACCGGCCTGTATATGCGCCGGTGGTGGCGCGTACGGCGCCCGTTGATGTCAGCGTTCCTTCATTTCGGCTGATCACTTTTTCGGTAAGTTTTGGAGCCGATAAATTATGATGCACATTCGGACTTGCAAGTAATGCTTGAAGATCTGCGGTTAAATCAACTAATTTCATAAAAACCTTCCTTTGCCGGTTTATTTGTATTTCGCTGAATGTGGAATTAGTATAACATATATCTGAAAATAGTCTATACTATTTACGGTTTTTTGTTTGTGTTTTTCCATTGCTTCCTGAAATAAAGGCGCGCAATCGCTTTAATTCATATTGACACTTTCCGCCCTTTTACGATAAGATATTTCATTGAGCGGATACTCTTATCCCGAGCTGGCGGAGGGACAGGCCCGATGAAGCCCAGCAACCGGTTTCTCTGTAAAAAAGCAGGTGAAAACACTGTGGGAAACCAAGGTGCTAACCTGATGCAAGGTTTAATATTTTCCTTGAGCGATAAGAGTGAAAGGCACACAGACCAAACCCTTTCCTCGAGTGGAAAAGGTTTTTTATTTCATAAAATATGCCAATTAACATTCTCTGATATAGTATGACATTGTATTAAGAGGGAGCGAGTTCCGTATCATATGAGAAGGTCTTGCAAAAGATCTTTTTTCAGGAGGAAAAGTGAATGAGTAAAAACCGTCGACTATTTACATCTGAATCTGTTACTGAGGGTCATCCGGACAAAATCTGTGACCAAATTTCTGACAGTATCTTAGATGAGATTTTAAAAAATGACCCGAACGCGCGCGTGGCCTGCGAAACATCTGTAACGACAGGACTTGTGCTGGTAAGCGGAGAGATTACTACATCAACATACGTTGACATTCCGAAAACAGTCCGTGAAACGATTAAAGAAATCGGCTACACACGCGCTAAATACGGATTTGATGCGGAGACTTGCGCTGTTTTAACATCAATTGATGAACAGTCTGCGGATATCGCAATGGGTGTCGATCAGGCTCTTGAAGCGCGTGAAGGCACAATGAGCGATGCTGAAATCGAAGCAATCGGAGCGGGAGACCAAGGCCTGATGTTCGGTTATGCGTGTAACGAAACGAAAGAGCTTATGCCGCTTCCGATCTCTTTGGCGCATAAATTAGCCCGCCGTTTGAGCGAAGTCCGCAAAGAAGACATTCTTCCGTACCTTCGCCCTGACGGCAAAACGCAAGTTACCGTTGAATATGATGAAAACAACAAGCCGGTCCGCATCGACGCGATCGTCATTTCAACTCAGCACCACCCGGAAATTACGCTTGAGCAGATTCAGCGCAATCTGAAAGAGCATGTCATTAACCCTGTTGTGCCTGAGGAACTGATCGATGAAGAAACAAAATACTTCATCAACCCTACGGGACGTTTCGTAATCGGCGGACCTCAAGGTGATGCGGGTCTTACCGGCCGTAAAATCATCGTTGACACATACGGCGGATATGCACGTCACGGCGGCGGCGCATTCTCCGGTAAGGATGCGACGAAGGTAGACCGTTCTGCGGCATACGCTGCGAGATACGTAGCGAAAAACATCGTGGCAGCAGGTCTTGCTGATTCTTGTGAAGTGCAGCTTGCATACGCGATTGGCGTGGCACAGCCTGTTTCTATTTCCATCAATACATTTGATACAGGAAAAGCTTCTGAAGAAAAACTGATCGAAGTCGTACGGAATAACTTCGACCTGAGACCTGCCGGCATTATTAAAATGCTTGATCTGCGCCGCCCGATCTATAAGCAGACAGCTGCTTACGGCCACTTCGGACGTCATGATGTGGATCTTCCTTGGGAGCGTACTGACAAGGCGGATGCGCTTCGCAAAGAAGCACTAGGAGAATAATTTTATAGCCGCTTACTTAAGCGGCTTTCCCTTTTTGTAGATGCTGCCATGCTTATTTTTTACATAGCGTGAAACCAATGGCGTAACAAAGCGTCTATAAAAAGGGGGTCCAATTAGAAAATTACACTTATGGAGGCTATACTATGTGTGGATTTGTCGGTGTTTTTAATAAGCATCCATTAACTCAAACCGCAGATCAAGAAGAGCTAATCAAACAAATGAACCAAATGATCGTTCACCGCGGTCCTGACAGCGATGGGTATTATCATGATGAGCACGTCGGATTCGGCTTCAGACGGCTCAGTATTATTGACGTAGAAAACGGCGGACAGCCTTTATCATATGAAGACGAAAAATATTGGATCATTTTTAACGGCGAAATCTATAACTACATTGAATTGAGAGAAGAGCTTGAAGCGAAAGGCTACACTTTCAATACAGATTCCGATACCGAAGTGCTCCTTGCGACATACCGTCATTATAAAGAAGAAGCCGCTTCAAAGCTTCGCGGAATGTTTGCGTTTTTAATCTGGAACAAGGCTGACCGCGTCATGTACGGCGCGAGAGACCCGTTCGGAATTAAACCGCTGTATTACACAACCATCGGGGACAAAGTATATTTTGCATCTGAAAGAAAGAGTTTAATGGCCGCTCAAAACGGTATTGATCTTGATACAGCTTCTTTACAGCAATATATGTCTTTCCAATTCGTTCCTGAACCGAGCACGCTTGACGCTGAAGTGAAAAAAGTCGAGCCGGGCAGCCAGTTTACGATCCGCCCGGAAGGCGACATCGCGTTTAAAACATATTTCAAAGCGAACTTTAAGCCTGTTCAGTCTGATGAAGATAAATTGGTGAAAGAAGTCAGAGACGCAATCTTTGACTCTGTCAAAGTTCACATGAGAAGTGACGTTCCTGTCGGTTCGTTTCTATCCGGCGGTATTGACTCTTCTTTTATCGTCTCAGTTGCGAAAGAATTTCACCCGAGCCTTAAAACATTTTCCGTCGGTTTTGAGCAGCAGGGCTTCAGTGAAGTTGACGTAGCGAAGGAAACGGCTGCCGCGCTCGGGATTGAAAATATAAGCAAAGTCATTTCTCCTGAGGAGTATATGAATGAGCTTCCGAAAATCGTCTGGCACTTTGATGACCCGCTTGCAGATCCGGCGGCGATTCCTTTGTACTTTGTCGCGAAAGAAGCGAAAAAGCATGTAACGGTTGCATTATCCGGGGAAGGCGCGGACGAGCTGTTCGGCGGGTACAATATTTACCGCGAACCGCTTTCGCTTAAACCGTTTGAACGCATTCCGTCCGGTCTGAAAAAAATGCTTCTTCATGTGGCGTCCGTCATGCCTGAAGGAATGAGAGGGAAAAGCCTCTTAGTCCGCGGCTGCACACCGCTTGAGGAGCGCTATATCGGTAATGCGAAGATTTTTGAAGAGCCCGTGAAAAACAGCTGCTCAAACATTACAATCCAGAGCTTTCATACCGTGATGTCACGAAGCCGTACTTTACGGAAAGCCGTTCATACAGCGACATTAATAAAATGCAGTATGTTGACATCCATACGTGGATGCGCGGCGACATCCTGTTAAAGGCTGACAAAATGACGATGGCCAACTCATTGGAACTGCGCGTGCCGTTCCTTGATAAAGTCGTGTTTGACGTAGCTTCAAAAATTCCGGATGAATTGAAAACGAAAAACGGCACGACGAAATACCTTCTGCGCAAAGCTGCTGAAGGGGTAGTGCCTGATCATGTGCTTAACCGCAAAAAACTCGGCTTCCCTGTGCCGATCCGCCACTGGCTGAAAAATGAAATGAACGAATGGGTTCGCAACATCATTCGTGAAAGTGAAACAGATGCTTATATTGAAAAGGATTATGTCCTTCAGCTTCTGGAAGATCATTGTGCCGACAGAGCGGACAACAGCCGCAAAATCTGGACCGTGCTGATCTTCATGATCTGGCACAGCATCAATGTCGAAAAAAGATTGGTGCCGGAAGAGCTGAATCATCAGCCGAAAGAAGTCATTTTCGTTTAATCCAAAAGGCTTTCGATAACATCGAAAGCCTTTTTTTTATTGTTTTTTGTAAACCGTCTATTCCGCTCTGTTTTCGACAAAGTATTACGCAATATTCAGAAAAAGGTTATAATAGGACTAATCGGGTAGATTCCGGAAAGAGTTTTCTGGCTATTTTGTCTCGGTTTGTCGTTTCTTTGTCAAAATCAGGGGGAGGGAGAGTTATGCAAAACAAAGAAAAAACGCTTCACCGCGGCTTGGAAGAGCGGCATATCTCGCTTATGTCGTTGGGCGCCGCGATTGGAGTCGGGCTGTTTCTCGGGTCAGCTTCTGCCATAAAGCTTGCCGGGCCGGGGATTTTAGCCGCTTACGCCTGCAGCGGACTGATTATGTTTTTTATTATGCGGGCATTGGGGGAAATGGCGATTCAAAAGCCTGTAGCCGGCTCATTCAGCCGGTATGCCAGAGATTATCTCGGTCCGCTTGCCGGGTTTTTAACGGGCTGGAATTATTGGTTTTTATGGGTTGTTACCTGCATGGCGGAAATCACCGCGGTCGGCATTTATATGGGCTACTGGTTCCCTGACGTGCCGTCATGGATCTGGGCGCTTTGTGCACTCGTCATTATGACGGCTGTCAACTTTCTGGCGGTCAAAGCGTACGGTGAGCTTGAATTCTGGTTTGCGCTCATTAAAGTATTGGCGATTCTGTCAATGATCGCGATCGGTCTGGTGATGATCGTATTCGGTCTCGGAAACGGAGGCGTTGCGCTCGGAATCAGCAATTTATGGAGCCACGGCGGCTTTTTCCCGAATGGGATTAAAGGGGTGCTGCTGTCGCTTCAGATGGTCATGTTTGCCTATCTCGGGATTGAACTGATCGGTGTCACAGCCGGTGAGGTCAAAAATCCGGAAAAATCACTGGCGCGGGCCATAGATACTGTTTTTTGGCGCATTCTCATTTTTTACGTCGGAGCTTTGTTTGTCATTATGTCAATTTATCCGTGGCAGGAAATCGGTTCAGGCGGGAGCCCGTTTGTTTTGACATTTGAAAAAATCGGAATACCCGCTGCAGCCGGAATCATTAATTTTGTCGTATTGACGGCGGCTCTTTCTTCCTGCAACAGCGGGATCTTCAGCACGGGGCGCATGCTGTTCAATCTGGCGGAGCAAAATGAAGCGCCTAAAGCATACGGTACGGTCACAAAAGGCGGTGTGCCGGGAAAAGCGATATTGGTTTCAGCGGGCGCGTTATGCATCGGCGTCCTGCTGAACTACGTGGTGCCGGCGAAAGTGTTTACGTGGGTGACGAGCATTGCGACGTTCGGGGCGATTTGGACATGGTCGATTATTTTGCTTTCCCAAATGAAATACCGTAAAAGCTTACAGCCGGAAGAACGGAAAAAACTCAAATATAAAATGCCTTTATACCCCTTTTCCTCATATATCTCGCTGGCATTTCTGGCTTTTGTCGTTGTGCTGATGGCTTTTGATGCAGAGACCAGGGTGGCCGTCATCATCGGTCCTGTCTGGTTCGGCATATTATTAGCCGCCTATTACGGGAAAGGTTTCCATAAAAGAAAAGACATAGATCTGGAAAACGGACAGACATTCGCCGAAAAAAGCGTAAAAAAAAGAGCCCGGGACATGGGCTCTTTTTTTCATAGGATCGGGCCGGCGGGGGGAGAATAAAACAAATTCCGGAACATTTTGCTTCTGTTTCCTGACAATCGGGAGAATGCAAATGGTTTTTACTTAAATAATATTTTGAAAAATGGTACAGTAGTAAAACAAAGCTGATCTTTTTTATTTCTCTTGCAGTGTTTTATAGTATCGGCCTTTTTCAACATATTCCGTTCTGATTCTTTCCATGTCCCGTATGTCTTCTTCTGTCAGCCGGCGGATAACCTTTGCGGGCCGGCCGAAAGCAAGACAGCCGGGAGGAATGGTTTTGCCCGGGGGAACGAGACTTCCGGCGCCGATAAACGCGCCTTCTCCGATTTCCGCCCCGTCAAGAATGACGGAGCCCATACCGATTAAAGCATTCTTTCTGATGATTGCGCTGTGCAGTGTAACCTGATGGCCGATCGTGACGTCATCTTCAATAAGAAGCGGGCGGTTCGGGCTTTGATGCAGACAGCTCAAGTCTTGTATGCTGACTCTTTTTCCGATCTTTGTCGGCGCAACATCTCCCCGGATGACTGCCGAGAACCAGATGCTCGACTGTTCTCCGATCACGACGTCGCCCGTTATGACGGCGTTATCCGCAATGAACGCTTCAGGATGTATGTCAGGCGTAAATTGTTTATAAGGGTAGATTATCATGTCTCATCCTTCTTTCTCTAAATTTATGTAAGAGGTGAACTGCATGTGGACTTGGAAAGCAGACAGGCCCGTCGGTACCATTGTCATTATCCACGGGGCAAGCGAATACCACGGGCGTTATAAATGGCTCGTTGAAATGTGGAGATCTTCCGGATATAACGTGGTGATGGGCGATTTGCCCGGTCAGGGAACGTCGACCCGCGCCAGAGGGCATATTCGCTCTTTCCAAGAATACATTGATGAAGTAGATATATGGATTGATAAAGCGAGAACGCTTGAAGCGCCCGTTTTCCTTTTGGGACACAGCATGGGCGGACTGATTGCGATAGAATGGTTTAAGCAGCAGAGAAATCCCCGCATTACGGCACTCATTTTATCATCACCTTGTCTGGGTCTGCAAATAAAAGTCAATAAAGTCCTTGATTTTGCGTCTAAAGGGCTGAACGTCCTCGCTCCGTCCCTCAGAGTGGATTCCGGCTTATCACCTGATATGGCAACGAGGAATGCGGATATGATTGAAGCGGATCAAAACGATTCTTTATATGTCACGAAGGTATCCGTAAGATGGTACAGAGAGCTTTTAAAAACCATTGATGCCGCTATGGTGCCGACTGATGCGTTTTTAAAGGTGCCGCTTTTGCTTATGCAGGGCGGTGATGACAAAATCGTCGATAAAATGAAGGTCCGCAAATGGTTTTCCGGTGTGGCTTCCCATAATAAATCGTATCGGGAATGGGAAGGGCTTTATCATGAAATTTTTAATGAACCGGAAAGAGAAACTGTGTTTAAGGCGGCAAAAGCCTTTACAGATCAGTATATTTGAATTCGCTGGGGGTGCATATGTTGACAGTACCGGAACATCCTTTTAACCTTATGGCAAAAGTGTATCGGGAAATTTTTCCGCTCGTTCATCAGGAATTGAACATGTGGCGGGAAAAATCAGATTCCATTAAAAATACCGAACTGCGGCAGCAGGCGGCCGCAAGTATCCGCGATAAATCGTTTCATTGTGAAGGCGGCGGCATTTTAGCCTTGCTTTCGGGAGAACAAAAACAGAAATGCGTGCAATTTATCATCGCGTATCAGACAATCAGTGATTATCTGGACAATCTGTGCGACCGCAGCACCTCGCTTGATCCGGAGGACTTCCGCATGCTTCATCTTTCCATGCGTGACGCGCTGACGGTCGGAGCCGAGGTGCGGCCGTACTATCAGTACAGAGAGGAGCGGGATGACGGCGGTTATCTTCATGAGCTGGTCAGAACATGCCAGCGGGTGCTCGGGTCAATAGAACATTACGATATCATTAAACCTTATTTGCTTGAGCTGTGTGATTATTATTGCGATCTTCAGGTTCATAAGCATGTCGTTGAGCATGAACGCGTTCCGAGGCTTAAAGCATGGTTTGAGCAGTACCGGTCACAGCTTCCGGAAATGGAGTGGTTTGAGTTCTCGGCCTGCGCCGGATCGACGTTAGGCATTTTCTGTCTCGTTGCTTACTCATTCCAGCCTGATTTTAACGAACATACCGCTGAGAAAATCCGCAGCAGTTATTTTCCGTACATACAAGGGCTGCATATACTGCTCGATTATTTAATTGACCAGGAAGAGGATCTGCTTGAAGGCGATCTGAATTTCTGTACGTATTATCAGTCTCATGAAGAAATGATGCAGAGACTGCAGCATTTTATTGAAAAAGCGGATGAACATTTGCAAGGCATTCCGCATGAAAATTTTCACCGGCTGATCAACAGGGGGCTGCTCGGTGTCTATTTATCCGATGACAAAGTCGCCGGCCAAAAAGAAATGGGCCGCCTCGCGCGAAAGCTGATCAGGGCAAGCGGAAAAACGTCATTTTTCTTTTATATCAACGGAAGAGCCTACCGCAAATTTCAGAAGATGGCTTGGACGAAAAGTTCGTAATGGGGAACTGCGCCTCTCGTGTACATTGACGGCGCAGTTTTTTTATTTATGACGTGAAGAATGAAACATTGTTTGCGCCTGCAGAATATGATACTTTAATTTTATGAAAAAATTAAAGTATTTAGCGGTCATAGCATTACTTTCCATTTCCGGAGGCTGCTCCGTCATCCATGCTTCCGCCGGCTATCATCCTGTCTTGATAGCGCACAGGGGCTCTTCTGGGATTGAGCCGGAACATACCGCTTTGTCTTATGCACGTGCGATTAAAGACAAAGCAGATTATATTGAGATAGACTTACGGGAGACAAAGGACGGCCGTCTGATTGCGATTCACGATAAAACGGTAGACCGGACAACAGATGGTAAAGGGATGACAGATGATCTGTCTTTGGCTCAGATTAAGAAACTGAATGCGGGAAAAGGAGAAAAGATTTTAACATTAGAAGAAATCATCCAGAAATTCGGACAAACTGCCAATTACTATATTGAGACAAGAGAAAGCAACGGCAGCCTGGTGATGGAAAAGAAACTGATTGACATATTACAAAAACATAAGCTGATTTCCAGCCATAAAGCAGTCATTGAGTCTTTTAGCGGGAAGAGCTTAAAGAAAGTTCGTTCTATGAATAAAAAAATTCCTCTTGTTCGATTATTAAAAGATCACGAGGCTGAGGAGATAAATGATAAGCAGCTGCAAGTAATCAGAACGTATGCTGATACAGTCGGGCTCAACGCCAAATTGGCAAATGAAGCAGTCGTGAAGCGCATTCATCACAATAAGATGAAAGTGCACGTGTTTTTTGATAAGGAAGACGAGCATACGCTGACGCCTATTATGCTGAAACAAAAAGCAGATGGTGTCTTTACGAACAATCCCGCTTATACACGCAGCGTGCTGCAAAACAATAAATAAAAAGAGACATGCGCATTTTACGCTGTCTCTTTTTTTAACGGTTTCTTTTTTGCCGCAAGGTACATTGCGAATTTGCCGATCAGCCCGATGACAAAAAATGCAGCAAACCACCAGTAATAGGTTTTCGCGAACTCAAATCCTAAATGTCTTGATAAAATGATGACAAACATCACATAGGGAACACTTGAAAATATGATGCGAAGAATATTCAAACTGCCGCTCCTCCCAGATGTTACACTTAAAAGATGAACTTTTTTCCATTATTTCATAGTAATTGATTTTTCCTGAAAAGTAAACACAAAAAGAATCGGCCCGCTTATGACAGGCCGATTCTTTATTTGCCGGCAGATTTCTTTTCAATCGCTATAATAAACGGCGGGTCGTTCCGCTGGTTGAGAAAGCCGTAGCTCAGCACGCGGGCTTTTTCCTGATCAAGATTGCTGCAGTATTCCAGTAATGCACTTTTTTCCGTCTTGCCTTCAGGATGCCCATGGTACACAACGAGAACGATCAGCCCGTTCTCCTTCAGCAGTTCAAGGAGCTGTTCGATCGCGGAAATGGTTGAGTGACCGTTTGTCGTAATGCTTTTATCGCCGCCTGGCAGATAGCCGAGATTAAAGACGGCGCAAGCCACACGACCGTGCGCATCTTCAGGCAGCGATGCCTTTATTTGATCATGGCTCTTATGGTGAAGCGTGACGCGCGGGCCGAAGTCGGCACCGAGCCGCTCCTTCGTTTTAGCGAGTGCGTCCGCTTGAATATCAAAGGCATGGACATGTCCTGTCTCACCGACAAGGCCGGCCAGGAAATATGTATCATGTCCGTTGCCCATCGTCGCGTCAACCGTGATATCACCTTCCTGTGCGGCGGACTTCAGCAATTCTTTACTGAAAGGGAGGATGTGCATCAAGGTCATAGGGCGGTCTCCTCCCCGATCTTTCTGAAGAGCTTTCCTTGATAGCTTCCCCGTGTTTCCAGCTCTTTTTGAATGGCGCCCAGTACTTCCCACTTATTGACGCTCCACATCGGCCCGACCATTAATTCGATCGGCCCGTCTCCCGTAATGCGGTGAACGATCATTTCCGGGGGAATGATTTCGAGCTGATCACATACAAGACTTACATATTCTTCTTGAGAAAGGAACTCCAGCTTTCCTTTTTCATATTGCTTCACCATCGGTGTGCCTTTTAATAAGTGAAGCAGGTGAATTTTAATGCCTTGCACATCCAAATCAGCGACGGCTTTGGCCGTCTCCATCATCATGTCTCTGTTTTCAAGCGGAAGCCCGTTAATGATATGGGAACAAACGCGGATGCCGTGTTTTCTCAGTTTATTGACACCCTCAACATAGCAGTCAAAATCATGGGCGCGGTTGATCAGGAGTGCGGTCCGCTCATGCACGGTCTGCAGCCCGAGTTCAACCCACAAATAGGTCCGCTCATTCAGTTCTGCCAAATATTCCACGACATCGTCCGGCAGGCAGTCCGGACGGGTCGCGATAGACATGCCGACAACGCCGTCAAGCCCGAGGACGGATTCAAATTTTTCACGCAGCTCCTCTACCGGGGCATGCGTATTCGTGAACGCCTGGAAATATGCGATATACTTGCCGTCTTTCCACTTTTCGTGCATGCGGTTTTTGATATCGTGAAATTGAGTGAGTAAGTCATCGGCCCGATTGCCGGCAAAATCACCGGAGCCCGCCGCGCTGCAGAATGTGCAGCCTCCGTGTGCAACCGTGCCGTCCCGATTCGGGCAGTCAAAACCGCCGTCAAGCGCGACTTTAAACACTTTATGCCCGAAATGCTCCCGCAGGTGATAATTTAATGTATGGTACCGTTTTTCCGTATTTGAATAAGGAAAAGGGTTATTCTCGTTCAATGTTCAAAAAGCCTCCCTCACATCAGATGCATCCTAAAATTGTAGCATGAATGATGGGGGTTCACAATCTGAAAACAGGATGCGGCTTTCTTTTGTTTATTATGACTTCAGGCAAGATTCTCATTCTTTTAGCTTAAACACGGAAAATTTGGTTCTCTTTCCTGCAACCTTCGGGTGTTATTATTTTTGGTCCGCTCAAACTAAGTTTGATTTCCCATTCACTGAGGAGGGGTTTCGTTGGCAACAAGACAATCAGTAGATGAACATCTCCAAAGAAGCGAACAGGCGTATGAATTTGCGAATGAGCAATTTATGACCGCTTCAAAACAAGAGCATTATAATGATAATGAGTACAGTGAAGCGCAAATGATGCTTGAAAACGCGGTGAATGAATTAAACAAGCTGTCATTATCTGCGAATGATCAGCAAAGAGAGCAGCTTTACAGAATGAGATTGCAGCTGCAGACCTTGCAAAACAATATGATTTTGCAGCGTAATTTTGAGTACTGACCGCGCCGTTTCAAATGGTTCAGCAAACCTGCCGGAATCCCGGCGGGTTTTTTTGTATTTCTTTTAAAAAAGAATTGACAATAGGCCTGAGTGTGTTTATTGTATTACGTGTACTACTTGATGTAATACACATAAAACACTCAAAAAATGAAATCGACATATAAATGTTAAGCATAGGGAAGGGGAACTTTCATGAAAAACAAAAGATCCGTAAAACAAGATGTGCCTCTTATTATCGCCGCCTCGGTTTTAGCCAGCAGTCTGTTTGTCGTTCTTGTCGTCATCGGTTTTCAATGGCAGAACATTTAAAGAAAGAGAGCAGCTCGTAAAAGAAAGAAGGGAAGTAAATGATTCAAATCGATCCGAGAAGCTCAACTCCGATTTATGAGCAGATCATACAGCAATTGAAAGAGCTTTGTTTAAAAGGGATCATGAAGCCGGGGGATAAACTTCCTTCTGTCAGGGAATTGGCAACGATTATTATCGCCAATCCGAACACAGTCAGCAAAGCGTACAAGGAGCTCGAACGCGATGGTGTCATTGAAACGCTGAGGGGAAGAGGAACGTATATATCGGAGAATGCAAAAACGACATTGGTTGAAGGGAAGATGACGATGATAAAAGAGCAATTGAAACAGCTCATCATCGATGCCCATTACGCGGGAGTTGAGCTGGAGAAGCTGCAGGAATGGATAAAGGAAATCAGCGCTGATGTGAAAGGAGGCAAGGATCATGATTGAATTGCGGAATCTCTCAAAAACGATAGACGGTAAAGAAGTGCTCAAAGATATTTCGCTCACCATCGGAAAAGGGGAAATTTTCGGGCTGCTCGGGCGAAACGGATCAGGGAAAACAACACTGCTCCGGCTCATTCAGCAGATTCTGCTGCCGGATCAAGGGACGGTTTTATTTAATCAGGTGGAAATAAAGCGTCATCCGAAAGTCAAACAGAATATCATTTATATGCCTGTTGAAAATCCTTTTTATGACAAGTATACATATAAACAGCTTGTTGCGATTGTAAGCAGAATCTATCCGAATTTTGATGTGACTTACGCCAATGAGCTGATGAACAGGTACGGCATTCCGGAAACGAAGAAATACCGTGAATTATCCACAGGCCTGAAAAAACAGCTTGCGCTCGTCCTTGCCTTTGCTTCACGCCCGGCTCTTATCCTTTTGGATGAACCGACGGACGGAATTGACGCCGTAACGCGTCATGACGTGCTTCAGCTTATGGTGGATGAAGTGGCTGAACGGGAAACGAGCATTCTGATTACCTCACACCGTTTAGAAGATATTGAGCGAATGTGCAACCGGATCGGGTTTTTGGAAGGAAATCAGCTGACGAATGTGATGGACTTGGATGATATGAAGGAAGAATACATGAAAATCCAAATGGCATTTGAAGAGGATGTCAACTTGATGATCAGAGAACAAAACATACCGATCCTCGACCATGCAGGCGTGTTTTATACAGTGCTGATTCAAAAGAACGATGAGAAGAAAAAGAACTTTCTGCAAGAGCTGCAGCCTAAAGTATGGAACGAGCTTCCTGTGAACTTAGAAGAAGTCTTCATCGCGAAGTTTGGAGGGAACCGGAGATGGTAGACAGGGGATTGCTGTACAGGGAATGGGTGCAGAATCGAACTGTTCTTGTGATGGTCGGCATTTTTTTAGCGGCGGTCAATCCATTTGAAGTGTTAAATACCTATCTGGTTTATCAAGGCTGTCTGGACACCCACGGAGCATATTGTAATTTTTATGTGAATTCTTTGGATAGCGGAATGCTGAACTTAAACTGGGCGCCCGCTGTGATTTTGGCGGTTTGCTTATTCGGACTGGAACGTACGAAAGGTACGATTGATGCGCTTTTCAGTCTGCCTTATTCCCGCGCTCAGGTGTTCCACACTAAATTTTGGCTCGGAGCGGCGGTCATTACCGGCGCTCAGGTGATCGGCTACGGGCTGGCTGAGCTGCTCATTCTTCTGTTAAAGCCTGAGCGCGTATATTTCTTCCACCATTACAGCGTCGGAGAGATTATTGTGAGTGTTTTGGCTTTTACATTGGTCGCGAGCGCAGGCTGCTTAACGGGGAATACGTTCGCCCAGCTGTTAACGGCGTTTGCTGTGTCGATATCACCATACCTGATTATTACGTTGCCGCTGTCCAACGCGGAAGTCATTTTCGGAGCCGGCATGTATGAGCTGATGCCGTCAGTGGATGCTTATATCAAAGTATACAATCTTTTTCAATATTTGAATCCGATCATGTACATGGATACAGATTGGGTATCTGCCAGCAAGTATATATTAATCATTCCGGCAGTGATGAGCATTGTATTTTATGCCATCGGGTACTTTTGCTATGTCAGGCAGCCGGTGGAACGGAACGGCCATTTTTTTCTCTGGAGGCAGCTTGACCGGCCCATTCAGATTGTGGTGATCATCATCGCCGTTCTCGGTTTTGGCCTGGCGGGGTACTCGACGGGACAGACGATGACAGGGTATGTGGCCGGGATGCTGGTCGGAGGAGCGGTCGGATTTTTGGTCAGTTATTTTGCCATATATAAAAAAACGAAGCATGTGTAAGAAAGGAGGACCGGAATGATACCGCGGGGATTGTTGTACACAGAATGGAAGAAAAATCAGTGGTTGTTTTATGCAGCGGCATTCTTTTAATGGCGGCAAACCCTTTTTTGGTTTATAACAACTACTCAACATATCAAGAATGTTTGAATAACCAGGCTCTTCAAGATTGTGAATTCGTTGTTAATTATACGAATGGGTCGCTTCTTTCCTTCAGCTGGATTGTGAGTGTCATCATTGCTGTCTTCTTATTAGGCTTGGAACGGACAAAGGGAACGATGGATGCTTTGTTAAGCATGCCTTACAGCAGAGGCCAAATCTTTCAGACTAAATTCTGGCTCGGCGGGGCAGTCATTGTTGTTCCTCAGGCGATAGGCTATGGAGCGGCGTCATTGCTGATATCTTTGCTGAAACCGAGCCATACGTACGATTTTGATCATTTTTCAATCGGAATGATTGTCATCAGTTTTATGGCTTACGCCTTGTTAATGGCATCCGGAGCAATAACGGGACATATATTCGCCCAGCTGTTAACGGCGTTTACCGTAACGATTCTGCCTTTTTTACTCATCGGTCTGCCGGCCGCGAATTTGGAGGTCGTTTTCGGTGTTAGTGTCGGAGATCAATTTTCTTTTATCAGCAGTTATATCGAATCCCGTCTTTTTATATTTGTAACCCCTATTGGATATGTGTTTAACGAATGGATCAGAGAAAGGGATTTGGTTTTAATCATTCCGATGATGATGAGTCTTGTCTTTTATCTGATCGGTTACGTCAGCTTTCTGAAACATCCGAATGAACGGAACGGCAGATTCTTTCTATGGAGAAAATTGGACCGTCCGGTGCAGATTTTGGTGATTGCGTTTGCCGTTATGGGTTTCGGCGTTTTCGGATATGGGGTCACAGACACGATGTTCGGCTATTTAGCCGGCATTATCTTCGGCGCGGTTATCGGGTTTTTCATCAGTTATTTTACGGTTTACAGGAAGTCAAAGCATATGTAGATCCGTTTGAAAATGAGCAGTTTGGAGGAAGGCAAGGTGCCGATTAGCGGTTTGCTTTATAAAGAATGTAAGCAGCGGCAGACGCTGCTGCTGCTTACAGCGGGGTTCTTATCTATCTTAGGCCCTTTGGCAATTATAAATGAGTATTTTCACTATAAGGATTGTTTACGTGCACTTCAGCTGTACCCGGGGTCAGTTTGTACATTCAGCATCGATTACAGCAATTATCGGAATTTGATTGGGCTTCATTTCATTCCGCCGGTTGTTATGGGGCTTTTTCTGATAAGAGCAGGCCGGGCTGAAAGGATGTTTACACTGAGTCTTCCGTATTCGAGAAGCCGGATATTTCATACGAAGTTTTTCTTGGGAGCAGCCGTGTTAGCCGGCTCGCAGTTTGTTTCTTACGGAGTATCCGACATATTGTTCCTAGCGCTTAAACCTGACGCTGTCCATCATTTTCAATCATTCAGCGCAGGGATGCTGGTCATCAGCTTGATGATCTACGCATTAGTGACAGCTGCCGGCACGATAACGGGCAATTTAGCGGCGCAGCTGATCACAGCGTTCACGGTTTCCGTCTTTCCGATCGTGGTTATGACGATTTACCTGTTAAACGCCGAGTTCCTTTTTGGCAGGCAGGCTGTGCCGGATATTGATTTCCCTTGGAGCGGATTTCTGATCTATTTCATGCCTGCCGCTTACATCCATACATCATGGATGTATTACATGAAACACGCATTGTTCATCTCCGCATTAATGGGATTTTGTTTCTATCTATTCGGCTATGTGAATTTCCTGAAAATGCCGAATGAACGAAGCGGACATTTTATCCTGAGCAAACACATTGAACGCATCATTCAAGTGCTCGTCATGTCGCTCAGTATGCTGGGAAGTGCGGGGGTATGCGGATATGCTTATAACGGTTCGTATACCGGTTACATATTCGGCATGCTCATCGGTGCGGTTATCGGGTTTTTCATCAGTTATTACTTCATCTATAAAAAACGAAACAGATATAAGGGGGAGTGGTGTACGTGATAGAGGTACAGCATATCGATCATTCATTTAAAATCGGCAGGAAAGGCAGAGAGAGTGAGGTTCCGGTGCTGAAGGATGTCTCTTTGACCGTTGAAAAAGGGGAAATTGCCTGTATCGTCGGGCGGAGCGGTTCCGGAAAATCAACGCTTCTGAATTTAATTTCGGGATACATAGCGCCGACAAAGGGCCGTATCGTCATTAACGGCACTGATGTGACGGGTTTCAATGAAAAAGAGTGGGCGCAGTTCCGCCTCGGGCATTTCGGCTTTATTTTTCAAAGCTTTCAGCTCATTCCGAGTCTGACAACCTATGAAAATGTTGAAATGCCGCTTGCCTTAAAAGGCGTCAAACCGTCTGAACGCAAGCAGAAAGTCGCGGATATGCTGAAACGGGTCGGACTTGAGAATCATGCGAATCATTATCCGAATGAGCTGTCAGGCGGCCAGCAGCAGCGTGTCAGTATCGCAAGAGCCCTCATTTTAAATCCGTCAATTATTTTAGCCGATGAGCCGACGGGAAGCCTCGATTCAGAAACGGAACTTGAGGTGCTTGCATTAATTCAGCAGCTGAACCGGGAGCGCGGGATTACATTTGTCATCATTACGCATGACGATGAAGTCGCTTCGATCGCGCATTCAAAATTCCAGCTGCATGACGGTGTATTAAAAGGGGGCGTTACTGTTGAGATTTAAGGATCAGATTCACTTTATCAGAAGAAATATGAAGAAAAACCGGCTGCGTGTTTTCATGACGGTGCTGGCGACGACAATGGCGTGCGCGTTTTTAGTGGTGCTGGCTTCCGTCGGATTCGGCATCCAAAAAACGATTACAGACATTACCATGAGCCAGCAGATTGTTACGGAAATCAATGTGCTCGGCCAAGAGAACGGAAAAGCCGTGAAGAAATCAGACTTGGAAAAGTATAAAAATGTCAAGTCTGTCGTTGAGAGAACACAAGTGTATGAACCGAACAAAGCGTCATTGGGAAACCGAACAAATGAAGATTCAGCCATTGTGCTGACAAACATGAAAGATGAAGTCAAAGCCAATATGGAGCTTGATCAGGGAAGAGTCGCCCGCACAGAGAATGAAATCGTGGTCGGCTATGATTTTGCGAAGAACCTATTGACGAAAAAAGAGGCTGACGCTTACGACAAAGAGTTAAAGGATCACCAAGGCGACATGTCGGAGGTGAAAAAACCAAAAGGCTATACGAAAGACCTGCTTAATAAAACGATACAGCTGAGCATCTCCAAAACAAACAAAGACGGAGACGTTGAAAAAACGAAATCGTACGACTTCAAAGTAGTCGGAATTACAAAAAAACCGTCCCAAGATTGGATGGAGGATACAAATATTTTTGTGAGTGATCAATTCAAGAAAGACTTCTCGACATTCTTGGATCTGAAGAATGGAAATGCGGAAAAAAGCATCAATGTGTATGCAGACAAATTCGATCATGTCGATCAGCTTACCCATGACCTCACGGATGACGGCTTTTATGTCAGGTCTGTCACTACCGAGCTGAAGGGCGTCAACACGTTTTTCCTCGTCTTTAAAATCGGCCTGATCTTTGTCGGCTTTATCGCCGTCGTGATTTCAGCCATCGGTATTTTCAATACGATGACGATGGCGGTGACGGAACGAACGCAGGAAATCGGGATTATGAAAGCGATCGGCGCAAGCCCTTCCATCATCCGCAGAATGTTCCTGATGGAAAGCGCCTATATCGGGATATTAGGTTCTGTCATCGGGATTATCATTTCTTACGGAGTGAGTTTTGCCGTCAATCTGGCTGTGCCGGTTATCTTGAAAGCGGTAGGGGGAAACACCGGAGCTGAAGATCTTCATTATACCTTCTCCTATATCCCGCTCAGCCTCGTTGTGATCGCAGTTGTCATTTGTGCGGGGGTCGCGGTGATTTCCGGTATGAATCCGGCCCGCAAAGCGACAAAAACCAACGTTCTGACCGCATTAAGAAGAGAACTGTAAAGGAAAAAAGCCGGCTGGACATCAGCCGGTTTTTCCTCTATCTATCAGAAAAGGGCGGATACCATGTTTCACATTTTGTTAATAGAAGATGATAACACTTTGTTTCACGAGATGAAAGAGAGATTAACGGGCTGGTCATTTGCGGTGCATGGAATAAAGGATTTCAGCCGGGTCATCCGGGAGTTTACCGAAATCAAGCCTGATTTGGTGATCATTGATGTACAGCTGCCGAAATTTGACGGCTTTCATTGGTGCAGAATGATACGCTCCCAATCAAACGTGCCGATTCTCTTTTTGTCCTCGCGCGATCATCCCGCGGATATGGTCATGTCGATGCAGCTCGGGGCAGATGATTTTATTCAGAAGCCTTTTCACTTTGATGTGTTAATCGCGAAAATACAGGCGGTGTTCCGCCGTGTGCACCAATACGGCACAGAACCGGCGCTGATGAAAAGATGGTGCGGGGCGGTCATTGACACAGAAACCAACACGGTCAGCCGTAAAAACGGTTCGGTCGAGCTGACCAAAAACGAAATGCTGATCTTAAAACTGCTGGCTGAACAGAAAAATAAAATCGTCAGCCGGGAAGAACTCATCAGAAGCCTATGGAATGATGAGCGTTTCGTCAGTGATAATACGCTGACGGTGAATGTCAACCGGCTGCGGAAAAAACTCGATCAATTAGGCATCGGGAAAATGATTGAAACCAAGGTGGGGCAGGGATACATCGCAAAGGAAGAAGACGGTCTTTATGATTAAATCATTTCTGCTCGAAAGAAAAAGCTGGATCGCGATGTTTCTTTTGCAGCAGGCTGTGCTCCTTTTTGCGGCATATATTGATCCGTCTATTCCGTTTCTTTCAGTGCTGTATTTTGTTTACCTGTCGCTTCTTGTGTTTCTTGTATTTCTCTTGTTCCGCTATCGGAAAGAGACCGCCTATTATAAAAGCTTAAGAGAGTGGGACGCCAATTTAGACATGTCTTATCTTAAAGCGCCTGACAGTCCGTTTGAGTCTATCGTTGAAGAAAGCATTGAAGGGCAGACAGAGCAATTACGAAAAAGCTCACTTGATCTTCAGGCGGCGTCAGAGCATGAAAAGGATGATCTGATGTCATGGATTCACGAGGTCAAAACACCGTTGACAGCGATGCATCTCATGATCGAGCGCCTTGATGAACAGCCGCTGAAAGCCCCTTTGCTGTATGAATGGCTGCGGATTCACCATCTCCTGGACCAGCAGCTTCATCAGAAACGATTGTCCTTTATTGAAAATGATTTATCATTCCAGCGCATTCAGCTCAGACCGCTTGTTTTCAAAGAAATTAAAAATCTGCAATCATGGTGCATACAAAAAGGGATCGGGTTTGACATTCAGCTTGATTCACCGGACGTTCACAGTGACGGAAAATGGCTTTCCTTCATCATCAGGCAGCTGTTAAGCAATGCGGTAAAATACAGTGAAGCGGATGACATTACCGTAAAAAGCTATGAACAAAACGGCCGTGTGCATGTCGATATCGAAGACTGCGGCATCGGCATCGAGCCCAAAGATCTTCCGCGCATTTTTGAAAAAGGATTTACCTCGACGCGAATGAGGCGAGATCACGCGTCAACGGGGATGGGCCTGTATTTGGCTCAAAAAGCCGCGGCTCCTCTTCTCATCCAAATCAGCGTGCGCTCTGAGCCGGAAAGCGGCACGGTTTTTACCTTGGTGTTTCCGAAACAGAACGATGCCGTCAGCATGTTCAGCGTGTGACAAAAGTGTCACATGCTTTTCTCTTTTGTTCGCTTAATCAAACGAAAAAACGGCTTCTGTTTTTAAAATAAAGATAACCAATGTAAAAGGAGAATCATAACGTGATGATTTTAGAAGCAGGCAATATCCAAAAAAGCTACGGAAACAAGCTGAATAAACAAGAGGTGCTGAAAGGAATTGATCTTCAGATTCACAAAGGGGAATTCGTCAGCATTATGGGCCCGTCAGGATCAGGGAAAACGACCCTTTTGAATGTGCTTTCCTCCATTGATAAAGTGAGCGCGGGCACCATTAAACTGAACGAGACGGAGATTACATCCATGAAAGAAAAACAGCTTGCCGAATTCAGAAAACGGCATCTCGGCTTTATTTTTCAGGATTATAATTTATTGGACACCCTGACCGTGAAAGAAAACATACTCCTGCCGTTATCCATTACGAAAATGTCTAAGAAAGAGGCGGACCTGCGATTTGCCGAGACGGCAGAGGAGCTTGGGATCTATGATTTGAGACATAAGTATCCGAGTGAAATTTCCGGCGGGCAAAAACAGAGAACGTCTGCCGCAAGAGCTGTTATTCACGAACCGGGCATTATTTTTGCTGATGAGCCGACCGGAGCGCTCGATTCAAAGGCTGCCATGGATTTACTGAATAAACTCAGCCGCCTGAATCAAAAACGCCGCGCCACCATTGTGATGGTGACGCATGATCCGGTTGCCGCCAGTTATTCCGGACGTGTGGTTTTCATTAAAGACGGCCGTGTGTATACACAGCTGAATAAAGGCGGTCAGGACAGACTGGACTTTTTTCAGGATATTATGAAAACGCAAAGTGTATTGGGCGGGGTTCAGGCATGAGTATTCATCATTTGATCTTCCAGAACCTGAAAAAGAATATGAAAAACTATTACCTTTACGTTTTTGCGCTGGTGTTCAGCGCCGCCCTTTATTTCGCGTTTGTCACGATGCAATACGATCCGGCGCTTGATGAAATGAAAAGCTCCTTAAAAGGGGCGGCGGCAATCCGGGCCGCCTCTGTACTGCTTGTGGCGATCGTGTCGGTATTTCTTTTATACGCCAACACCATCTTTATTAAACGGCGCGGCCGGGAAATCGGCTTATTCCGATTAATCGGCATGACGAAAATGCACATTTTCCGCATACTCAGCACAGAAAATTTCATTTTGTATTTCGGATCGATTTGGATCGGTATTTTTGCCGGCTTTTCTCTTTCGAAATTATGTATGATGATGCTGTTTCATACAGTCGGTGTGAAAGCCTCTGTCTCACTGTTTTTTTCAAGCAAGGCGCTCGTTCAGACGTTAATTGTGTTCGGGGCAATTTACGTGCTGATTATGATGATGAATTACTTATTTATTAAACGGCAAAGCATTTTGTCTTTATTTAAAACCGCGTCATCGTCAGAAAGCGGCATAAGACGGCTTTCTTGGGTGCAGATGTTGATCGGCGTTGTCGGTATTGCGGCCATTATCGCCGGCTATGCCGTGTCCGCGGATTTATTCGGAGGCAGTTTTACGAGCATGAATGAACTGTTTTCGGCAATGGTGTTTATTCTAGGCTCGGTCATTATCGGAACCTATCTGTTTTATAAAGGTTCGGTCAGCTTTCTGGCAAATCTCATCCGGAAATCAAAAGGCGGGTATCTGAATGTCAGTGAAGTGCTGTCTTTGTCATCCATCATGTTCCGGATGAAGTCAAACGCCGTGCTGCTGACGATTATTACGACTCTTTCGGCGCTGGCAATCGGTTTACTGTCTTTAAGCTATATCTCGTACTACTCCGCGGAAAAATCGGCTGAGCAAAATACAGCTGCGGACTTTGCGTTTGATAACCAAAAGGAGACTGACTCATTTACCGCTTTATTGAAGAAAAACGGAATTGAACACAAAGTAAAAACAATCAAGACCATTCAAGCCGGTGTCAATATGAAGAACATCATAAACGGCGACATGAAAAGCTTTAAACAAGACCCGTCCAGCCTGGCGCTGCCGATTATAAGCGAGAAAGACGCAGAAGGGACGGAGCTTTCTGACGGAGAAGCCGTGTTTACCGGATATAATGATATGATGAAAAGATTTCTCGACCTGAAAACGTCAGGTTCCATTGATATAAACGGCAAAACGGATAAAATACCGCTGGCGTATAAGGGCTTGAAGAACGACTTCCTCCTGTCATATACATTTACAAGCGGAGGGCTGCCGACCGTTATCGTCACGCAGCAGGTATTCGACCGGATCGAGAAAGATATCGACCCGTCCATTCAGGGAAAATCAAATCGGTTCTTCGGCATTACACTCAAACGAGAAGAGGACATCCAAAAAGCTGATGGTCTGTTTCAGGCGCAGCACTATTCAGACGGCGCGCTTTCACAATTTGAAACGGCTGACACGCAAAAGAAAAACATGGGGCTGATCATGTTTATTGTCGGCTTTTTGGGATTAACCTTTCTGATCACCTCAGGCTGTATCCTTTATTTTAAACAAATGGGCGAGTGTGAGGATGAGAAGGCTGATTATACGATATTGCGGAAGCTCGGCTTCACAACGGGAGATCTGCTGAAAGGCATCCGCCGGAAGCAGGCGTATCATTTCGGAATTCCGCTCGTTCTCGGGCTGTTCCACAGCTATTTTGCCGTTCAATCAGGATGGTTTTTATTCGGAACGGAAGTGTGGACGCCGATGATCATCGTCATGGCGCTGTATACGCTGCTGTACTCCATCTTCGGCATGCTGTCGGTGCTGTATTATAAAAAGGTCATTCAATCCGCCTTGTAAAACAAGTTGAGAAGCCTCCGCATAAGCGGAGGCTTTTTTGTATGAATAGAAGAAAGCGATTTTTAAAAGAATAGACATACGTCATTTTTTCGCGCGGGGGAGCCTTATGCAGAAGTATTTTCAATTGAAATCTGAAACAGGGGCCTTTCATCTTTTTTCCAAGGAACACATTTTCACGCTGTTGATCATCGGGTTGCTGGTGGCGGGCGTGATCGTATTCAGGAAAAAGCTCAACCAGAGCCGCATGATCCGCTATGTACTATTCATTCTCCTTGCCGTGTCACAGATCAGCTATCATATATGGTTGCTTTGTCATCATGCCTGGTCGCTGAAAACAGCTCTGCCGCTGCAGCTGAGCGACCTTTCCGTCTATTTGGCGATGCTGATGGTTATGACAAAAAGCAAAAAGCTGTTCGCCTTCCTCTATTTTGCCGGTTTGGGCAGCGCCGTACAGGCGATGGCAACACCTGATTTAGGGGCGTATTCTTTCCCGCATTTTCGGTACATCGTGTTTTTCGTCTCCCACGGCTGTGTTTTTCTTACCTGTCTATTCATGGCCGCTGCAGAAAAGTACAGACCGTCGGCGCGCGGGCTGTGGGTGTCGGTGCTGATCGTAAATCTGTACGGGGCGTGTGTCTTTTTTATTGATCGTGTGCTGAATGCAAATTATCTATATTTAATGAAAAAACCGAAGACCGCTTCGCTTCTGAATGTTTTCGGACCTTGGCCGTGGTATCTTCTATCAATGGAAGCGGCGGTGATATTGAGCTTTTTCATTCTGTATATTCCGTTTTGGCTGCTGAGGAAAAGAGCATGAAGCCGGTCTGTTTTTGCGAATCCAATCATTTGTAATTTTTTCAACATTCCGGCATTATTTTTTTCAGATTCTGATATTGAAAAAAGACGTCCGCGGCGATAGAATGAATGTGCTATGATAACGTGATCGATACGGAGCCGCGGCTTGCGGTTTCCGTTTTTTCATGGGGTTTTTTATAGAGAGAGGGGGATGGGTATGCCGCGCGCTTTGAAGATATTAATCATCGGAATGTTTATCAATGTGACGGGCGCATCTTTTTTGTGGCCGCTGAATACGATCTATATTCATAATCATTTAGGGAAATCGCTGACTGTTGCGGGGATTGTTCTGATGCTGAATTCCGGGGCCAGTGTGGCGGGGAATTTATGCGGCGGATTTTTGTTTGATAAAATCGGCGGATTCAAATCCATTATGCTGGGCATTATGATCACATTGGCAAGTCTTCTCGGACTCGTTCTGTTTCACCAATGGCCCGTTTATATTTGGCTGCTCATCATTGTCGGCTTCGGTTCCGGTATCGTGTTTCCGGCCAGTTACGCCATGGCGGGAGCGGTATGGAAAGAAGGCGGGCGGAGAGCTTTTAATGCGATTTATGTAGCTCAGAACGCAGGTGTCGCCGTGGGCTCGGCACTCGGCGGGATGGTTGCAGCGTACTCGTTTACGTACGTGTTTTTAGCCAATGCTTTGCTTTATGTGCTGTTTTTCCTTATCGTATTTTTCGGGTTTCGAAATATCAAAACCGGAAATGCGAGCCAGGTTTCTGTTCTGGACTACGAGCCTGTCAGCAGCAGAACGAAATTTACGGCGCTTCTCATATTGAGCGGCGGGTATGTTCTCGGGTGGATTGCCTATTCGCAGTGGTCCACAACCGTTGCGTCACATACTCAAAGCATCGGTATGCCGCTTTCATTATACAGTGTGCTCTGGACCGTAAACGGAATATTAATTGTCGCCGGACAGCCTCTCATAGGAGCTGTTCTGAAAAAATGGTCCGGCGCGTTAAAAACGCAGATGGTCATCGGCTTTTGTATTTTTATCGTTTCGTTCGGCGTGCTTCTTAGCGCCAAGCAATTTCCGATGTACCTCACCGCAATGGTGATTTTAACTGTCGGAGAAATGCTTGTCTGGCCTGCCGTGCCTACCATTGCCAATCAGCTTGCGCCTAAGGGGAAAGAAGGGTTTTACCAAGGATTCGTCAACAGTGCGGCGACGGGCGGCAGAATGATCGGGCCGCTCCTTGGCGGCGTGCTGGTTGATCAGTACGGCATGAGCGTGCTGCTGTTGATCCTGATGGTGCTTCTTGTTGTCAGCATCGCAGCGACGGTGCTGTACGACAAACGCCTGAAAACCGTTAATAAACAAAACGTCCAAGTGCGATGACGACATAAAAAATCCCGCTGTGTCGGCGGGATTTTTTTGTTTATACGACCGGAAGCACGTTGACGGCGTCCTTAACGTTTAAATATGTCTTTAATGAAGAAAAGCTGGCATCAAGCTGATTCATTCTCATGGCGAGGGAAGGCTTGATCCCGGTGATAATCAGTTCTGTGCCGATTAATTTAAGCAGGTGGTGCAATTTGAAAATCCGGTCTGCGGTCTGTTCGTTTACCTCGGCCAAACCTGATAAGTCTATAATTAAGTAATCATCTTTAGATGCGGTTAATATGTCCGTCAAAGTTGTCACAATTGAATCAAATCGTTCTTCCGTTAAGTTTCCCACTAACGGCAAGGCGGAGATGCCGTTTCGGATCGGAACAATCGGTGTTGAAAGCGTCGTGATTTCTGTGAGGGAATCCTCAAGGAGCTTTTCGTATTCTTTCTGCTCTGTAATGTCTTTTTGAAAACCGACAAAATAGAGCTTGTCTTCAACATACAGAGGATCAATGTTGAGTTCATTCCAAAACGGGGTGCCGTCTTTTTTGATATTTTTCAGCCGCACCGTGATCTTTTCTTTCTGGTTTAAGCTCTTTCTTATTTTCGCGACTTGTTGACGGTCGGTTTCTTTGCTTTGCAGAAATCTGCAGTTCTTACCTAATATCTCTTCGGAAGAGTAGCCTGTCATATCCATAAATCCCTGATTTGTATATATGATGGGATTGTCCTCAAGAGAGGGGTCTGTAATCACCACGCCGATGCGTGCGTGATCAAGCGCCTTTTTGATAAGCTCCAGCTGCTCCAGTTTTCCGAATACATTTGAGTCAGCCATGTAAAACCCCCTTTTGGCCGTAAAGCTGCGCGCTTTTTCAGCCATTGTTTCTCCCCTTTTTAAATGAATCTACAGTAACCGTAGCATAACATATGTTCTGATTCAAGCAGCCGAAGTTTGCAATTTGTCATTCGGGCTTGTCCTCATATACACTGAATATATAAGGGGAAGGCACATCATCGCTAAGTAAGTGACTAGGTCATTGTCACTGGGTGAAAAATGAATCTAATGCATCAAGCTTACCGATCATGTGTTCACATATAATGGAAGAAACAAGCTTTTTACATTCCTGTTCAATCGCCGGTATGTAGATATCGAAAATCATCGTATTCGTAAGGGGGCTGGATGGCCTGAAGTCGCTTTACTAAATAAGGGCTTTAGGAAGGTGATGAAGATGCTGCATCAGGTAATAATTGCTTGTGTAATTGGAGGCATCATGGGGGTTCTCGGTCATGTGAAAAAGAGAGGCAGGCTGGAGAAACCCAGAATGACAAAGCGGTTTATCTATCTCGGTTTTTTGGAAGATGGTTTTATCGGAATGGCTGCTTCCATCTTACTTGTCTTATCCGCTGACCCCGATTCAGGAATTCAACTCGTCATCTTATCCATAATCGCAGGCTACGGCGGAGAAGCTGTTCTCAGGAGCTTTGATTTTGTCAGAGAACAAAACAGTGATTCGGCCGAAGCAAAACCACACCAGCAAAAAAATCCTCCATCAAAATAATATCCCCGCTCACGACCCGTTCCGGGTACATTCCCATTGTATACAAACCTGCTTGCACTTATGAACAGAATTCTATAAAATACAGGTAAGATTACGGTAGCGATAAGAACAGTGAAGAGGAGCAGTAAGAAGCAGATTTCGCACTCAGAGAGTTGACGGCCGGTGCAAGTCAATCAAGTCTGTTTCCGAACTCGCCTCAGAGTTGCAGCGGCAAAACCGCTGACGCATAACTGCGTTAAAAGTATCAAGTGAGTGCGGCTTAAAACCGCGCTAACGAGGGTGGTACCGCGGGAAACAAAAATCTCTCGTCCCTTTTAGGGATGAGGGAGTTTTTTTAGTTTTAGAATAATCTGAATATAATCTTCCTCATCCCGTCAATACTTGGACTACATACGCCGTATTCAATCAGAAGGAGGTTTTTACGTTGAGTTTTCAGCACGAAAAATAGAAAAGAAATGGCAGAATTACTGGTTGGATCATAAAACGTTCGCCGTCAGTGAAGAGAATGACAAGCCGAAGTTTTACGCGCTTGACATGTTTCCGTATCCTTCAGGAGCCGGCCTTCATGTCGGACATCCGGAAGGCTATACGGCAACCGATATCCTTTCTCGCATGAGACGCATGCAAGGGTACAATGTGCTTCATCCGATGGGATGGGACGCGTTCGGGCTTCCTGCCGAGCAATACGCGCTTGACACGGGGAATGATCCGGCTGAGTTCACAAAACAAAATATAGATAATTTCCGCCGCCAGATCCAATCACTCGGATTTTCTTATGATTGGGATCGTGAAATCAATACGACTGATCCGGACTATTACAAGTGGACGCAGTGGATCTTCACCAAGCTGTACGAAAAAGGGCTCGCTTACGTAGACGAAGTGCCGGTCAACTGGTGCCCGGCGCTCGGAACGGTGCTTGCGAACGAAGAAGTCATTGACGGCAAAAGCGAGCGGGGCGGCCATCCGGTTGAACGCCGCCCGATGAGACAATGGATGCTGAAAATCACCGCTTATGCGGACAGGCTTCTTGAAGATTTAGAAGAACTTGACTGGCCGGAAAGCATTAAAGACATGCAGCGCAACTGGATCGGACGCTCAGAAGGCGCAAACGTGCATTTCGCGATCGACGGCACTGATGACACGTTTACGGTGTTTACGACAAGACCGGACACGCTGTTCGGCGCGGCTTATGCCGTACTGGCTCCTGAGCATGAGCTTGTGGAGGTCATCACGACACCTGAACAAAAAGAAGCGGTAGACGCTTATGTTAAAGAAGTTCAGGCGAAAAGTGACCTGGAACGGACGGATCTTGCGAAAACAAAAACGGGCGTCTTCACAGGCGCATATGCCGTAAACCCTGCAAACGGGGAAAAGCTGCCGATCTGGATAGCGGATTATGTCCTCGCCTCTTACGGAACGGGCGCTGTAATGGCCGTGCCGGCGCATGACGAACGTGATTTTGAATTCGCCAAAGTGTTCAGCCTGCCTGTCAAAGAAGTCGTAAAAGGCGGAAACACGGAAGAAGAAGCGTACACGGGAGACGGAGAACATGTCAATTCCGGCTTTCTGAACGGACTGAATAAAGCGGAAGCGATTGAAAAAATGATCGCCTGGCTTGAAGAAACGAAAAACGGTGAGAAAAAAGTGACATACCGTCTGCGTGATTGGCTGTTCAGCCGCCAGCGCTATTGGGGCGAGCCGATTCCGGTCATTCATTGGGAAGACGGCACGTCAACAGCCGTTCCGGCGGAAGAGCTGCCGCTGATTCTGCCGAAAACCGATGAGATCAAACCGAGCGGAACAGGTGAATCACCGCTTGCCAACATTAAAGAGTGGGTGGAAGTCACTGATCCTGAAACGGGCAGAAAAGGCAGAAGAGAAACGAACACGATGCCGCAATGGGCGGGAAGCTGCTGGTATTTCCTCCGCTTTATCGACCCGAAAAATCCGGATCAGCTCGCTTCACCTGAGAAACTGGATAAATGGCTGCCCGTCGATATTTACATCGGAGGAGCGGAGCATGCCGTGCTTCACCTTCTGTACGCTCGTTTCTGGCATAAATTCCTCTATGATATCGGTGTCGTGCCGACGAAAGAACCGTTCCAAAAGCTGTATAACCAAGGGATGATTCTCGGGGAAAACAATGAAAAAATGAGTAAATCCCGCGGAAACGTCGTCAATCCGGATGAAATTGTGGCGTCTCACGGAGCAGATACGCTTCGCCTGTACGAAATGTTTATGGGGCCGCTTGACGCATCTATCGCCTGGTCTGAATCAGGTCTTGACGGAGCGCGCCGCTTCCTTGACCGCGTATGGCGTTTGTTTATCGAGGAAAACGGCGAGCTGACGGGTAAAGTGACAGAAGGCGCGGGCGAAACTCTTGAGCGCGTCTATCATGAAACGGTTATGAAAGTGACAGAAAACTTCGAAGCCCTTCGTTTTAACACGGGCATTTCTCAGCTGATGGTCTTCATTAATGAAGCTTACAAAGCGAATGAACTGCCGAGAGAATATATCGAAGGTTTTGTGAAGCTGCTTTCTCCTGTTGCGCCGCATTTGGCGGAAGAACTGTGGGAAAAACTCGGCCACGAAGGTTCGATTGCATACGAGGCTTGGCCTGCTTATGACGAATCAAAACTGGTGGACGATGAAGTGGAAATCGTCGTCCAGCTGAACGGAAAAGTAAAAGCGAAATTAATGGTTCCGGCTGATGCTGATAAAGCAGCGTTAGAACAGCTCGCACAAGCTGATGAAAAAGTAAAAGAGCAGCTTGAAGGAAAAACGATCCGAAAAATCATTGCCGTACCGGGCAAGCTTGTCAATATCGTGGCAAACTGACCGGACGAAGCCCCTCTCTTACAGAGAGGGGCTTTTTTATCAGGCCTCTATCATAGAAATTGCACCGCGGGCTTTGGTATACTTAACACCATAAAGATGAATGGGAGTGTCACACATTGAAAATAAATGAAATCAGCACAGCCGCACTGGAAGAAAAATTAAAAGCGGGAGAAGAGCTGTATCTGATTGATGTCAGAGAAGACGAAGAAGTTGCCGAAGGAATGATTCCGGAGGCCGTTCATATCCGCATGGGGGACATCCCTGAGAAGATGGATGCGTTAGACAAGGACAAGGAATATGTATTTATCTGCCGTTCCGGAAAAAGAAGCATGAACGTTTGTATGTATTTACATGAGCAGGGCTTCCGTACAGTTAATGTTGAAGGCGGCATGCTGGAGTGGGAAGGCGAAACAAAGCCGAAGAAATAACGCTTTGAAGTGAAAGAAGAAAAGGGACGTGCGTCTTTTTCTTCTTTTTTATAAAAAAACGGGAGGCGAATCAGATGAAACCGATGATCCGCGCGATGAAAACAAACGATATCAAACAGGTCCGGAAAGTCGCAGAACGCAGCTGGCATCATACATATGAAGGGATTATTCCCAGACACATTCAGGATCAGTTTCTCGAATCCGCCTATCAGGATGAGATGATGGAACGCCGGCTCTTGCATTCTCTGTTCTTTGTGGCAGAAGAAGAGGGGCGAGTGCTCGGTTTTGCAAATGTCACTCCGGTTCAAAAAGACGGAAATGCGGAGCTGACCGCCATCTATATTGACCCGGATTGCCAGGGAAGCGGGATAGGAACGGCACTCCTTAAAGAATGCATCAGGCAGTCCGGCGGGGTAAAAAAGCTTTATGTCCATGCAGAAAAAGAGAACCGCATCGCCTTGTCCTTTTATCAAGCGAAAGGGTTTCAAAGGGTATGTGAATTTGAAGAAGATTTTAAAGGACACACCTTACAGACGGTCAAACTGGTGCTGAACATATAAAAGCGTCCGGCCCGCCCAGGACCGGATTGCGAATGATCAATGATAAGCCGGAAGCCGGTCTTTGTGCGCTTCAAATAAGTCATCGCACAAAGAGATGATGTCATTCATGGAAAGCTCGGCGCTCGTATGCGGATCAAGCATGGCCGCTTGATATACGGCTTCCTTTTTTAATGTAACGGCTGCTTCGATGGTTAAAAGCTGTGTGTTAATGTTTGTTCTGTTGAGCGCCGCGAGCTGCTCCGGAAGTTCGCCGGAATAGCACGGCATAATTTGGTTTTTGACGGCGGCGCACGGCACTTCAACGACCGCTTTCGCCGGCAGATTCGGTATCAGCCCTGTATTCAGCACATTGCCGCCGAATGTGAACGGACGGCCCGTCTCCATCGCTTCTATAATTCTCGAACCGTATTCTTTCGAGCGTTCATGCGTCAGGTTTTGGTTGTTGATGATGCCGTCTCTCATCGTTTCCCAATTTTTGATTTGTTCCGCGCATCTCCTCGGATATTCATCAAGCGGAATTTGGAGTTCATCTATCAGCTCCGGATACCGGCTTTTTATAAAATACGGGTGATATTCGGCATTATGCTCAGATGATTCCGTTACGTAGCAGCCGAATTTATCCATCAGCTCAAACCGCACCATGTCCTTATGTTTCGTCTTTTGTTTTTCGCGTGCCCGTCTTTTAATTTCCGGATATAAATCAATTCCGTCTTTTTTAATCTCCAAAAGCCAAGCCATATGGTTGATGCCGGCAATGCGTTCTTCCGTACCTTCGTGATCCATGCCTAGTGAGTCAAACAGATCTTTGGTACAGACCTGGACGCTGTGGCACAGGCCGACCGTTTTGACATTTGTATGTCTGAGCATCGCTCCGGTCAGAGAGGCCATCGGATTTGTATAGTTTAACAGCCACGCATCCGGGCAGACCTCTTCCATGTCTTTTGCGATGTCAAATAAAACGGGGATGGTGCGAAGGGAACGGAAAATGCCGCCTATTCCGACGGTATCGGCAATCGTCTGGCGGAGACCGTACCGCTTCGGGATGTCAAAGTCAATGACCGTCGCGGGTTTATAACCGCCGACCTGAATGGCATTTATCACATAGCCGGCGTGTGTAAGCGCCTGTTTTCGGTCATCGTAGGAGATGATGGATATACTCGGATTGTAGCGGTCTCTCATGTTTTCCAGCATGAGCTGGGATTCTTTCAGCCGTACAGCGTCAATATCATAAAGCGCGAATTCAAACCCGTTTAATGCTTCAGTCAGTAAGCAGTCCCCCAGTACATTTTTTGCGAAAATCGTGCTTCCCGCTCCGATAAACGTAATTTTCTTCAACAGAAATTCCTCCCTTTTCTTCTCAGCCTTTGACCGCCCCGGAGGACAGCCCTGAGATAAAATATTTTTGAAGCGCCAAAAACAATACGACCATCGGCAGCATCGCCATAATTGCGGCTGCGGCGACTAAGTGAAGATTGTTCGCGTTTTCGCCGAAGAATCCCGCCATGGCCACGGTCAATGTCTGCACCTTTTGATCTTGTAAAAAGAAAATCGCAAATTGGTAATCGTTCCAGATAAACACGCAGGAAATAATGCAGACCGTTGCGGTAATCGGTTTCAACAAAGGAAACACGATTGTATAAAAAGTCCTGATCAATCCCGCGCCGTCCATCCTCGCGGCTTCCTCAAGCTCTTTCGGAATGGAAGAGCGGATAAACCCTGAATATAAGAAAACGGTCAGCGGCATATATGCAGCCGTATTAATGAGAATGGCTGCGGCATGCGTATTGATCAGCCCCGCATCAGCGACCATCTTGTATAAAGGAACCATGGAAGTCAAAGGCGGGATGATCATGATTGAAATCAAAAGGCCGAAGACGATTTTGTTCAGCTTTGTATTTCTTCTTGCGAGCGGGTATGCGGCAAGCGAACCCATGAAAATTAACAAAGCGGCGGAAACGGCTGTAATGATGATCGTGTTCAGAAAGGATTGCCCGAGAGAGGCACGCTCCCATGCTTCACGAAAATTCTGAAATGAAAAGGCGGATGGCAGCGACCATTTTGAACTGTAGTCACCTTTTGCTTTTAATGACGTGGTCAGCAAAATATAAAAGGGGACAATATGAACGCACGAGATAACGGCTGCCAACAGCGTAAAAATCCGCATTCGGGCTGTTTTCATGACATTTCCGTCTCCTTTCGCTTGAAATACACGAGAGCAGAAAAGCTGATGACAAGAATAATGACGGACATAAATACTCCTTGGGCGGCGGCATATCCCGCATCCTGCCGTTTAAAATATAAATCATACATAAACGTCGACATCGATTGAGAGGAATTGCCCGGCCCTCCTGCGGTCAGCGCGAAAATGACATCAAACAGCTTCAGCCCGCCGATGATATTGATGACCATGTTGATGGTGACAGCCGGCATCAATAATGGCAGGGTGATGGTGAAAAACGGCTGAAGACCTCCCGCGCCATCCATTTTTGCGGCTTCGTAATAATCTTTCGGAATGCTTTGCAGCCCCGCTAAATATACAATCATCGCAATGCCTGCGTATTGATACGTGTTAATCATGACGATAATCCACGGGTTTGCCGCAGGGCTTGCCAAGGCGTTGACAGGACCGATTCCCAGTGCGCCAAATACATCATTCAGCGCACCCCCGTCATATGAGAAAATAAAATACCAAATGTATCCCATAATCAGCGGACTGATAATGACGGGCAGGTAGACGATCGTTCTTGTGAGCGCCTTCATTTTTAAGCTCTGATTCAAAAGCAGCGCATATAAAAGTCCGAGCATATTCTGAAAAAAAGTGCTTCCGATGCCGTAAAGCAAAGTGTTTTTCACAACAAGCCACGTGTCCGGATCTGTAAAAAGCCTTTTATATTGAGTGACCCCCACCCATTGATACGTCTGTGAGAAGCCGTTCCAGTTTGTAAATGTGATAAAAGCGCCTTTGACAAACGGAAAAATCATGAAAATAAAAACCGTGGCAAGAGCGGGAACGTACATCCACCACAGTGACGCGGGTTTTACCGGCTTTTGATGCTGAAAACCTTGGGTTTCTCTTGCAAGATCACTCATTCTTTTTCAGCTCCTTGTGAATCAGATTGAAGACGGAGCCGCTTATATTCCCTGCCGAGTTTCGCCGAAATTTCCGCGGGGGTTAAGATATCGGCCATCAGCTCCTGCCCGGCTGTCCCCATCACATCCCACATTCCGTTCGGCAAATAAAGGCGGTCAAAATAAGGCTGCACCTTAATATGCTGATAGCGCTTATAGTCATTTGCGTAGAAAATGTCCGTTTGTACATTCACTAATCCGGCCGGAAGCGAGGTCGCTTCGGCAATTGATTTCGCATGCTCGGGACGGGCCATAAATGCGATGAACTGTTTCGCTTCTTCAAGCCGCGGGGAATCCTTGAATGCCGCCAGCGTGTAACGTTCGCCTCCGATCCAAACCGGCGCGTCTCCCTTGTGGATGGCCGGGGTCGGTATGATGCCGACTTTTACCTTCGGATTGATTTGAGCGACGTCTTGGCCGAGGGTGCCGCCCTGCAGCGTAAAGGCGATTTTGTTTTGCGCCATCAGTTCAATGAGCTGGGACCGTTTTGCCGTCACGGCATCTATATTGAGCAGGTTTTCCTTTTGCATCTCTTTCAGTTTGTCAGATAAATAGGTGAAGTGTGTCCAGCGGAAGGTTCCGTTTAACAGCTGTTTTTTAAAACGGTGTGCGGGATCTGTGATGAGAAGCGGTGCGGCGAATTGATCGTAATATTGGGCAAATGAGCTTTTCTCATAGCCGGCAAACCAAAAGGGGGTGACTGTTCCGCCGCTTTTTTCTTTAATCTGTCTCAGTGCCTTCATAAAATCATCCATTGTTTCCGGCGGTTCGATTCCGTATTTTTCCAACATTGTACGGTTGTAGGCCAGTCCGTCCTTTGCCTGATTCAGAGGGAAGGCGTATATTCTGCCTTTGGCGTCTTTGAGCATGCTGTTTAAATTCGGATCGAGCCGCTTCGTCCAAGACATGCCGCTGAGGTCGGCGGTATATTCTCCGTAGCGGATTTTGGCCCAGCCGTGTGTGTCGAAAAGATCGGGCATGTCACCGGCCGCCATTCTGACCCTCATCATATTTTCGTAGTCATTGCCTGGGAAATGAACGTTTACTTGAATGTCCGGATGTTCTTTTTGGAATGAATCAGCCAACTTTCTGAATACGGCGCGTTCGCTGTCTGAGGATATTGTGGAATAGACTGTCAATGTTTTCTGTTTTTCTCCGGCGCCGCTCTGTTCTGCCGAGCAGCCGGGGAGTATCATGCAAGTAAAAGAAAGAAACAAAGCCAGTAAGCGTTTCATCTTTTCCTCCTTTAAATATGATATAAACGCTGCGGGACATGTCACCTCCTTTCTTGTGAGCCGCAGCTTTGTCTGACAATCAATGAAGTGGGGAGCGTCACGGCCAGCGGGACGGTTCTGCCGTTTAAACGGTCGAGAAGCAATTTGACACTCGTCCGGCCCATCTCTTCCGTGTATACTTTTACCGTTGATAACGGCGTGCTGGCGTATTCTGCCTCATCAATTCCGTTGAAGCTGACAATTGCCGTATCGCGCGGGACTTGAAGGCCGGCTTCCTGCAAGGCTTTTAAAGCGCCGACAGCCATCGAATCACTTGCGATAAAAAAGGCATCGGGGAGACTTCCGCCTTTGATGGCTTCATTCATCAGCCGGAACCCTTCGTGCATGCTGTATTCGCCGATCAGTACATGCTCCGGCCCGGCGCCGGCCATTTGTAAGAAAGCGGTCAGACGCTTATCCTCAATCGTTTTATTGCTGTTTACACCGTCTATGACGGTATGCTCCCGCTCCCGGCCGCCGATATAACCGAGCCGCTGGTAACCGAGCGACAGAAGATGTTCTATCGCCTTTTGCGCTGCGGCATAAAAATCCACGCTCACGGAATCGTAGCGGGCCGGATCGGGGGTGCCGTTAACAAATACCGCGTGCCTGAAAGCGGCGCTGATATTCGTAAGCGCCTCGTCTTGCAGGCTGCCGATTACGATCACGCCGTCCAGTTCGTGAAACATATGCTCTTGAAAAGAACCGAGATGGATAGAAGATGTGATAAAAACTTTTTGCCGAAAGCATTCTTCCTCAATGCCTTTTCGGATCGCTGAAAAATAAGGATCCTGCCGTTCTTCTTCCGGTGACAGGCAGCTGACAACGCCGATCAGGGGCGCTGAATCGCTGCGGCTGCGGTTCTTCCGTTTTTTTGCCGACGGCTGATAGCCCAGCTCATCAGCGATCCTCAGAACTTTTTCTCTTGTTTCATCAGTCACGGCCAAAGAGTCATCCTTATTCAAAATTCTCGATACTGTCGCGCTGGATACAGATGCCTGTAAGGCAATATCTTTGAGACGGACCATTTCGCATCTCCTTTTTACTAAATGTTTACTAAACAGAAATGACCTGGTTATTGTTAAAATGATATTATCATATGAGAGTAAGCGTTTTCAACACCTATTTTTGGTTACTTTTAGTAAAAATCAGTAAAAAAGAAAATCTGTTTTTCTCTATCATATTTCAATTGAACCGGAATAAATTGATAGAGAAAGGAGAGGGTGATGTGCTGAAGATAGCTGTTTTTGATGAGGAGCATGAAAAGGATCTGCAGACTGAAGTCAATACATTTTTAAAGGGGATTTCTGATGAACAGCTCGTTGATATTAAATATACGGTAGCGGCGGCCTGTGATCCTGAAGGTGAGCAGCTTTATTGTTTTTCCGCTCTCATTTTATACCGAAAATAAAAAGCCCGGATGAAATACCGGGCTTTTTTATGCATTATGCTTTTTTGACGCGGGGACTTCTCGGTTTTTGGTATTTCTCCGCTTGTTTGATTCCTTTTCTTTCGCTCGCTAATGACTTGTACAGAGACACGATCATCAGAAGGATCACGACTGAAAACGGAACCGCGGCGAGAATGGCCGTGTTTTGCAGTGCGGCCAGACCGCCGGAATATAATAATACAGCTGCCACGGCGGACTGGATGACGCCCCAGATGATTTTCACCCGGTTTGACGGGTCCAAAGAGCCGTAAGACGTTTGCATTCCAAGCACAAATGTCGCTGAATCCGCTGATGTAATAAAGAATACAGCGATCAGAACAAGCGTTAATACGGATGTCACCATTGTCAGCGGATAGTGGCTGAGTGCGCCGAACAGCATCGTATCCGTTGACATTCCCGCGACATTGAATACGCCTTTCTGCTGAAGATCCATCGCGGATACACCGAAAATCGCAAACCATAAGAAAGCCAATATACAAGGTGTCACCAACACCCCGATTAAAAATTCCCGGATCGTCCGGCCCCTTGATACACGGGCGATAAAAATGCCGACAAACGGCGACCAGGATATCCACCAGGCCCAATAGAAAATGGTCCAGCTGTTAATCCATTCGCGTTTTTGGGGATCATTCGGAGACAAGCGAAAGCTCATCTGCACGATATTTTGGATGTATTGGCCGATAGAATCGGTAAATGAGTTCATAATCAGCACCGTCGGGCCTGCAATGAGCATAAAGATCATTAAAATAGCCGCGAGCGCCATGTTGGTATTGCTTAAGTATTTAATCCCTTTGCCGATTCCGCTCCACGCAGAAATCAAAAATAACACGGTCACGACAGCGATCAGGATCAGCTGAATGGAAAATGTTTTCGGAATGCCGAATAAATAATGCAGACCGCCGTTGATCTGAGTTGCTCCGAGCCCTAAGCTTGTCGCCACACCGACAACGGTCGCAAACACCGCGATACAGTCAATTGCTTTGCCGATCGGCCCGTTTACTTTATCGCCCAAAAGCGGTGTCAGTGTGCTGCTGATCAAACCGGGCGCGTCTTTTCTGAATTGAAAATAAGCGATACATAAAGCGACGACCGCATAGATGGCCCAAGCGTGAAGCCCCCAGTGGAAAAACGTGTACCGGAGCGCATCACGAAATGCTTGGGGTGTTTCTGTTTCACCTGAGGGAGAGCTGATGGCGTAATGGCTGATCGGTTCTGCAGCCCCGTAAAATACCAAACCGATTCCCATGCCCGCGCTGAAAAGCATGGCAAACCATGATAATAAGCCGAATTCCGGTTTTTCCCCGGGTTTTCCGAGTTTTATTGTGCCGATCGGACTCACAATGAGAAAGAGACAGAAACCGACAAATATAGAAACGACCAGCAGATAATACCAGCCGAAAGAATCCGTAATAAATTTTTGTGCCGTATCAGTGACTTGCTGCAGGCTGTCAGGAGAAATGGCCCCCCATAAAACCGCAGCGGCTGTGATGACAATCACAATCCAAAAAACACTGGAGATGTTCTTCTTCAAACGTTCTCACCCTCTGACTATTTTTTTCAATACGCCACTTTTTAGTATGGTCGCACGATTGCAGATCATTCCTTTCTTCCTGTTCCCTCAATCAGGTGAAACAAAACGCAGAAAACTGTATCATGTTTTTGGTCAATTATCAACGGGGACGCTCAGGTAAATGCGCTTTAAACCATTTACAGCGAGCGTGAGAAACGTCCTGCATTCAAACCGGCGAGACGACCCGTGACAAAGGCTGAAGTGATATTGTAGCCCCCGGTATAGCCGTGAATGTCGAGTATTTCTCCGCAAAAATATAAGCCCTCCATTTTTTTAGACGCCATTTGTTTCGGCTCAATCTCTTTTACGGAAACACCTCCGCCTGTGACAAACGCTTTGTCCAAAGAAAGCGTTCCGTCAGCGGCAACCGTAAATTGTTTGCAGTCTTTGACAAAAGCCCTGAATTGATCCTTCGGCAGTTCTGTAAAGCTTGTCTGCGGATCAAGACCGTTCCGTTCCAGAAGAAAAAGCAGATACCGTTCCTGCATCCACGGCTTCAGCGCGTTTTTGAGCGCTTTTTTCGGTGCGTCTTTCAGTTCCTTGTGCATCTTTTGAAATAACTCTTCCTCGTTGATGCCGGGAAACAGATCGATGCGGAGTTTGACTTCGGGCTGCTTTTTCAGTTCTTTGACGACAAACTGGCTGCAGCGGAGAATGGCGGGGCCTGACAAGCCGAAATGGGTAAACAGCATGTCCATCACGTGTGTGACGATTGGTTTGCCTTTTTTATTCAGGACGCTGACGGCCGCGTTTCTAAGGGACAGCCCCTGAAGTGTTTTTTGTTTAATAAACGGTTCTGACGACGTAACCGGCACTTCCGTCGGAAAGAGTTCGGTCACGGTATGACCGGCCGCTTCCGCCCATGCATAGCCGTCTCCGGTGCTGCCGGTATGCGGGACTGATTTTCCGCCGACCGCGATAATGACGGCGTCTGCGTTAATGTGTTCGTCATTGTTTGTCGTAATGCCCGCTGTCCTGCCGTTCTCGTACCGCACCTCTTTGATTTTTTCATTTGTGCGGATGGTGACATTCAGTTGTTTTAATCGGTTCAAAAGCGCATCGACAACGCTTTGCGCTTTGTCCGTCACCGGGAACATGCGCCCGTGGTCTTCTTCTTTCAGCTGAATGCCGAGTTTTTCAAAAAAGGCGATGATATCTTCATTATTAAATTCGGAAAACGCGCTGTATAAAAAGCGGCCGTTGCCGGGAATGTGTTTGATGATTTCTTCAACGGGGAGGCGGTTGGTCACGTTGCAGCGTCCGCCGCCGGAAATCGCCAGCTTCCGTCCCAGCTTGTTTCCTTTATCGATTAATAATACGTCCGCCCCTTCTTCGCCTGCGGCAATCGCAGCCATTAAACCGGAGGGACCGCCGCCGATCACAATGACGTCATAATGTTTCATATTTCATCAACAACTTTCTTTTTCACATATAATAGGCGGAAATGTCCGCTTTCTGCTATTATAGCGAAAGAAAGGGATTCCTTAAACGTATTTTGTTTTTTTAAGAGCTTTCCCAAAAAGTTTCCCGCTGTATTTATTACCGTCTAATTGCCCAGTTGTGTTAAAATAGAAAAGTTGAATCTTCGTAGAAAATGGTGATGAGGAAACATGTCAAGCAAATTGTTAAGGGGCACGTTCGTGCTGACGCTCGGCACCTATATATCGCGGATTTTAGGGATGATTTATCTGATCCCGTTCGGAGCGATGGTCGGAGCGACGGGCGGAGCTTTGTTTCAATACGGATATAATCAATATACACTGTTTTTAAACATTGCCACGATGGGATTTCCCGCCGCGGTTTCAAAATTTGTCTCGAAATATAACTCCAAAGGAGACTATGAGACGAGCAGGCGGATGCTGAGAGCGGGAATGTCGGTTATGCTCGTAACCGGGATGATCGCTTTTTCAATTCTTTATATTTCGGCGCCGTTTTTTGCGGAAACATCTCTCGGCGGCACGAGTAACAACGGACTTACGATTGACCACGTCGTTTATGTCATCCGGATGGTCAGTCTGGCACTTTTGGTCGTGCCGATTATGAGTCTTGTGCGCGGTTTTTTCCAAGGTCATCAGATGATGGGGCCCACAGCCGTTTCACAGGTTGTGGAGCAGCTTGCCCGGATCATCTTTTTATTGGGCGCAACGTATTTGATTTTAAGAGTGATCAACGGCGGCCTTGTCATCGCAGTCGGATACGCGACTTTCGCGGCGCTGATCGGATCATTCGGAGGGCTTGTCGTCCTTTATATTTACTGGAATAAGCGGAAGGGCGATCTTCTGGCGATGAAGCCGAATCTCGTCCCGTCTGCGAACTTAAGTTATAAAAAAATGTTCATTGAGCTTTTCAGTTATGCCGCTCCTTACGTATTTGTCGGACTGGCGATTCCTTTGTATTCGTATATCGATACGAATACGTTTAATAAAGCGATGATTGCGGCGGGCCATAAGGATATCAGCCAGGACATGCTTGCGATTGTCACCCTTTATGTGCCGAAGCTTGTGATGATCCCGGTTTCTCTGGCGACCGCTTTCGGTCTGACGCTGATTCCGACGATTACTGAATCGTTTACGAGCAGGAATTATAAGCTTTTGAACCAGCAGATTAACCAGACGATGCAAATCATTCTGTTTTTGGTTATTCCCGCTGTTGTCGGGATGTCCGTGTTATCGGGTCCGGCCTATACATTCTTCTACGGCTCTGAAAGTCTTCGCCCGGATATCGGACAGGATATATTGTTCTGGTACGCGCCTGTCGCGATTCTGTTTTCTCTGTTTACCGTAAACGCCGCGATCCTGCAAGGGATTAATAAGCAGAAATTTGCTGTCGTGAGCCTTTTCATCGGCGTCATTATAAAAGTGGTGCTGAACGTGCCGCTGATCAAGCTGTTTCAGGGAGACGGGGCCATCTTGGCAACGGCGCTCGGTTATATCGCTTCTCTTCTGTACGGTTTTATCATGATTAAGCGCCATGCGGGCTATTCGTATACGGTACTTATAAAACGGGTCATTTTAATCGCAGTCCTGTCCGTCGTGATGGGAGTCGCGGTCAAGCTGACTCAATGGCTGCTCAGCTTCTTTGTAACATACCAAAGCGGCCAGATGCATGCGGCGATTGTCGTCTTTGTCTGCGCCGCTGTCGGCGGTGCGGTGTACATGTTTGCCGCGTACCGAATCGGATTTTTACAGAAAATGTTTGGAAACCGTCTGCCCCGCGTTTTGAGGAGAGGCAGGCATTCCGCCCATTGAGAAATAATGAATAGTCCGCTTATCGCGGGCTTTTCTTTTTAAAGGAGAGGATCAGGATGAGACTTGATAAGCTGCTTGCCAACAGCGGATTCGGCTCAAGAAAAGATGTGAAAAAAATCGTCAAGGCCGGGGCTGTCATGATTGACGGAGAGCCGGCGAAAGATGTGAAAACCCATGTCGACCCGGAAAAACAGGACATCACGGTATACGGAGAGCCGGCAGACTATCGTGAATTTATTTATGTCATGATGAATAAGCCGCAAGGAGTGCTGTCCGCTACAGAAGACAGCCGCCAGCAAACGGTGGTTGATCTGCTGACGCCTGAAGAACAGCGATTTGAACCGTTTCCGGCGGGACGTCTTGATAAGGATACGGAAGGCTTTTTGCTTCTCACCAATGACGGGCAGCTCGCTCATCCCCTCCTTTCTCCGAAAAAGCATGTGCCTAAAACATATGAGGTCCGGTTAACTTCACCTCTGTCACCGGAAGACATCGTTCATCTGGAAAGAGGCGTCGTCATTGAAGGAGGCTATAAGACGAAGCCGGCAGCCGTTGAAATCATTACAGAAAGCCCGGATGAAACGGTGATTCACTTGACCATTACAGAAGGCAAATATCATCAGGTGAAGCTGATGGCAAAGGCTGTCGGAAATGAAGTGGCTTATTTGAAGCGGCTTTCGATGGGGGCTGTTTCTCTTGACCCGGATCTTAAACCGGGAGAATTCCGCGAGCTGACTGAAGAGGAGCTCGAAACGCTGAGAGGCGCTGAAGTGTAATCGATATCAGAAAAGCCCAAAACAGATTTGTTTTGGGCTTTTTATATAGAGGAACAAAAAACAAGGCAAAGACGCTGCTTTGCCTTGCAGCATGTCAGGCCGAAAAGGGCCTTATGTAATTGTTCGCTTAAGATGTAATTTTCACTTTTTTTCGTGTTGTCTCCCACTTGCCTCGGCTAGGACTATGAACAAGATCATTGTATGCTAACACATTTAAGTCTCGCTGAATGGTTCTAGGTGTAATGCCGAATTCATCAACCAGTTCCTGTGTTGTCACAAGGCCTTTTTCCTGGATGAACATGTAAACTGATTTAATCCGAGTCAGCATACGATTTGTTGAAGGTTTCAAAAAACCACTCCCTATCATAAGATCGGATGGACTTGATATACCACAACTTTCGACTCTAAAACTTCGTACGAATAAGCAACAAAGGATGACATTCTGTTTTTTCTCTTTTAACTGCCTCCATTATACACGATATGGACGACATGAATCTAGGAATAAGCGCAGGTAATTTTTTCAAATGGGTACAGCCTTGGTGCATTACTATGTCCGGCCCGCTTTTATTATTATGGAAACTGAAACTTTTTTTATACATGTCCGTATGAAAACGGGGGAGTGAGAAGTTTGGGAGAATTATTGAATGCAAACATTGTCTGCGCCGGTTATGCTGACAGGCCGAAGGTGATTTCGAATGTATCTCTGTCAGTCAACGCTGGTGAAATTTCCGGTTTAATCGGAGCGAACGGCGCGGGGAAAAGTACAGTGATAAAGGCGGTTCTCGGGCTGTCCCGGGATATAGAAGGCGGTATTGAGTGGAATGATTCATCTTATGCTTACATACCGGAGCGTCCGAGTTTTTACGATGAACTCACGCTTTGGGAGCACCTCGAGCTGACCGGGTCATTGCGGGGAATAGAAGGGGAAGAGTGCCGTGAGCGGGCAGGGCGGCTGCTTGAAGAGTTTTCGCTGACGTCTGTAAAACATGATTTGCCTTCCGGTTTTTCAAAAGGGATGCAGCAAAAGCTGATGCTCATACAGGCATTTTTGGCGAAGCCGGATATTTACATCATTGATGAGCCTTTTATCGGACTTGATCCGATCTCAACAAAGCTGTTTTCCGACATGCTGATTGCTGAGAAAGAAAGGGGCGCGGGGATTTTGATGTGCACGCATGTTCTGGATACGGCGGAAAAAATCTGCGACCGATTTTATTTGCTGGATCAGGGCGCTCTGCTTCTTCAAGGCACGTTAGAGGAGCTTCAGGAAAAACGGGGAGCCGTTCACTGCTGGATTGCTTTTATTCAGCGGTTCGGAGCAGTCAGCGATGACCGGGCGGGCTCTGTTTTTCAAAGGCTGTTTCATTATTGGCGGTATCAATGGAAGGTGTTTCAGACGGTCATTGATTGGACGGTCGCGCTGTATATCGTTCTTCCCGCTGCCGCATTTGCCGTTTATCAATATGCTGAATGGCTGAACGGCAGGGGGCTTCTTAATGGAGCGGCAGGTGTATTGGGATGGGGCTGGCTGTATGTATTCAGTGCCCTGCTGTTATGCACGGGTTTTATTCATACCTTTTTGCTGGAAGCGGATCACGTGTTTTTGGTGCATGCAAAACATCTGATGCAAAAGCTGAAACGGTACGCGCTTTTGTATTCGATGTTCCTTTCCCTTATCAAATGGGGTGCGCTTGCCGTATTGTTATTTCCCTTATGGCGCCAGTACGGTGACTGTACCTTACCGGCATATTCAGGTATGTTTTGCTGTCTGTTCGGCTTCCATACCGCGATATTAGCGGTGCACCGGCACAGAAAAAACAGCAGGCGGACATTCGGGAATCAGGCTGCGGGCTGGCTGAAAGTGATGGTTCTGATGGCGGGTGCGTTTTTTATGATCACCTTTGCCGCCGAATGGTATTGGCTTTGGCCGGCGGGATGTATATTGTTCATCTGTTCCGCTTTTTTGACTTGGAAAGGGACGGAGACATTATCAGCCTTTGAAGAAGAAGTGCTTGAGGAGAACGGGCGGAAGCTTTCACTCGCCGCCTCTGTTTTGATGCTCAGCCATGATGTGCAGCTCCCGAATGGTAAAAATAAAGGGCGGAACAAGCCGTTTTTATATCCCGGCTCAAAGCACATCTTTACAAAACGGTCGGCGTATACGGCGTGGAAAGAATTGTTCTTTAAAGTGCTGATCCGAAACGGCGGGTATCTCCGGCAGCTTTACCTTTTAACCGCGGCTTTTACGGCTCTTATTCTCGTTCTTCCGCTCTTAGTGAAGCCGGCAGTCCTTATTTTATTTGCGATCGTCAGCCGCTATGCCGCGTCGCTTTTATTTGACCGGATCACGGATAAACCGGTTTTAAGCGGTATCAAGAGAGACAGCGATGACTATTTCCGGGCGCGAAACAGTGCATTAACCGTCATTCAAATCATCTGTTCCGCCTGGTGTCTCATTGCCGCGATTCTTTCCGTTCTTTATATGTAAAAATCCCTTTCCGAAAAGGAAAGGGATTTTTCTTAATGTCCGTTCAAAATAAAAAGCTGAATAAAAAACAGCACGGCGAAGATGAGGACTAGAGGATGGATTTCGCGCCATTTTTTCTTAGCTGCTTTAACAAGCGGATATGAAATGAAGCCGAGTGCGATTCCGGTTGAAATACTGGACGTTAAAGGCATCGCCAAAATGACGAGAAAGGCCGGGAACGCTTCGTCAAGCTCATTCCAGCGGATATTCGACACAGCACCCATCATCAGGCTGCCGACAATAATCAGAGCCGGTGACGTAATCGCGGACACTTCCGATAAGACGCTGACAAGCGGGCTGAAAAACATGGAAACGGCAAACATAACGGCAATCGTCAGCGCCGTCAGACCCGTTCTTCCGCCGGCGGCCACACCTGCTGAAGATTCAACGAACGCGGTCGTCGGGCTGGTGCCGAAGATGCTTCCGACCGTCGTAGCTGTCGAATCAGCCAACAGCGCTCTTCTGGCATTCGGCAGCTGATTGTTTTTGATCAATCCCGCCTGTTCGGCGACACCGATCATGGTGCCGGTCGTGTCAAAAATCGTAACGAGAAGAAAAGAAAACACAACGGCGTACAGACCGTGATGCACGACATCCCCGAGGGCACCGAACGGATTTGTGATCAAAAGGCCCTCCGGCAGGCGCGGGAATGAAACGAACCCTTTCGCAAAATGGATCTGTCCGGTCAAAAAGGCAATGACGGCGGTCAGCGCCATTCCGATGAACAGAGCCCCGTTTACATTCAGCACCATCAGCACGATACTGATGATAAGTCCGATAAGCGTTAAAATGACGGCGGGCGAATGAAGATCGCCGAGTGCGACCAGATTGGATTTATCAGCCGTGATGATTCCGGATTGGCGTAAGCCGATAAAAGCGATAAATAAGCCGATGCCGGTCGTAATTCCGTATTTTAAATTGTCCGGAATCGCTTCTATAAGTTGTTTTCTTAAAGGCGTTAACGATAAAATAATAAAGATGACTCCCGCGATAAAAACGGCGCTGAAAGCCGTCTGATACGTAATGCCGCTGCCTGTGCCGACAACGTGAAAGGCGAGATACGCGTTTAAGCCCATGCCGGGGGCAATGGCGATCGGAAAATTCGCAGCGAGAGCCATCCATAAAGTTCCGACAATGGAAGCGATAATCGTCGCGGTGAACACCTGGTCAAACGGAATTCCCGCATTGGAAAGGATCACCGGATTGACGACAATGATATACACCATTGTGAAAAAGGTGGTCAATCCCGCGGTAATTTCTCTTTTTATTGTCGTTTGATGCTTGTCGAGATGAAACATAAGTACCTCCAATGACGAACATTTTTTCAAAACATCATCTATATTATTCGTTTTATCGACATTTTGCAAGTCTTTATCAAGAAAGGGGATTTGTGATGAACTGGGAAGTTGAAGTCATCAGAAACAAAGAAGATCTGATCCGTGACACGCAGAAGTTTTTGCAGATCAACAGCGTAATGGACGAATCAACAGCCGGTCCCGGCCGGCCGTTTGGAGAAGGCGTCAATGCCAGCCTGACGTCACTGCTGGAATTCGGTAAAAAAGAAGGTTTCACCGTAAAGAATCTTGACGGCTATGCGGGCCATATTGAATGGGGAACGGGTGACGAAATCGTCGGCGTTTTGTGCCACGTCGATGTCGTTCCGCCCGGAGACGGCTGGACGAGCGATCCGTTTTCAGCCGATATCAGGGATGGCCGGATATATGCCAGAGGGGCCATTGATGATAAAGGGCCGACAATGGCGGCGTTTTATGCGCTGAAAATCGTCAAAGACATGCAGCTCCCTTTATCCAAACGCGTGAGAATCATCATCGGAACGGATGAAGAAAGTGATTGGAGATGCGTGGATCACTACTTCAAACACGAAAAAATGCCTGACATCGGCTTTGCTCCTGACGCAGACTTTCCGATCATTAACGCGGAAAAAGGAATTATAGATGCGTCACTGCGTATTGTAAAAAGCGCTTCTGACAAAGACGCAAAAAACGTGCTTCTGTCATTCCGTTCAGGACTGCGCTTGAACATGGTGCCGGATGCGGCTGAAGCGGTTATTGAAGGGAACGGTCTTGATGCCGTGCACGCATATTTCAGCAAATGGCTTGAGCAGTCAAAAACACAAGGTGAAGCAGTTTCGGAAAATGGAAAACTGACGCTTCGGGTGTACGGAAAATCATGCCACGCGATGGAACCGGATAATGGTATCAATGCCGGCTTAAAGCTTGCTGAATGCCTTAACGGAACAGAGCTGGATGGAGCCGGAAAGCACTTTGTCAAAACCGTCAGTGACTATTTTTTAAATGATACACGAGGCAAAAAGCTGAAAATTGATTGCAGGGATGACATCAGCGGAGAGCTTACATTGAATGTCGGCACCTTTACATACAGAAAGGGTGAGGATGGAGAACTCGGCATCAACATCCGTTATCCCGTCACTTCAGACAGCAAAGTCATCCGTGATGCTTTTACGTCTGCTGAAGAATTCCGGCTTGAAGAATTTAAAGACAGCAAACCGCACCACGTTTCTGCCGATCATCCGCTCGTAAAGACGCTTCAAAAGGTTTACGAAGGACAGACGGGAAAGAAAGCGGATCTGATTTCAATCGGCGGAGGAACGTATGCGAGATCCCTTTCGGCGGGCGTCGCGTTCGGGCCGCTGTTCCCCGGCCGGCCTGACAGCGCGCATCAAAAGGATGAGTACATTGAAATCGATGACCTTCTCAGGTCAACGGCTTTATATGCCGAAGCCATTTATGAGCTTGCCAAGTGATAATAAAAAGGGACGCCGAAAGCGGCATCCCTTTTTATTATTCAAATGACCATAAATCCGTTGATAAATAACGTTCTCCCGTATCGGCCGTCATACAGATGACGATCTGTTCGGGAGGGAGGCGTTTGGCGGTTTCAATGGCGGCAAAGCAGGCGGCGCCTGAAGACGGGCCGACGAGTATGCCTTCTTCCCGGGCCAGACGCCGTGTTGTCGTATACGCATCTTCATCAGATATTTTCATGATTTCATCGTAAACGTCCTGATTCAGTATGCCGGGAATAAATCCGGGGCTTGTCCCGACAAGCTTATGAGCGCCGGGTTTTCCGCCAGACAGGACGGGAGATCCTGCAGGCTCGGCGACATGAACAATCATATCCGGAAAAAGCTCTTTCAGCGTTTCTCCGGTTCCGGTAATGGTTCCGCCCGTTCCCGCCGTTGCCACAAAAGCACCGAGCGGTCTGTTGAGCTGCTGAACGGCCTGATAGATTTCAATGGCGGTCGTTTTTCGGTGGGCATCTGGATTTGCGCCGTTATCGAATTGCATCGGGATAAAACTTCCCGGAATCTGTTCGGCGAGTTCTTTCGCTTTTTTGATGCTGCCGGGCATTCTTTCCGCCCCCGGTGTTAACACAACCTCCGCGCCGTACGCTTTCAGGAGGTTGATGCGTTCTTTCGTCATCGTGTCAGGCATGACGAGAATTGCCTTGTAGCCGCGCGCCGCCGCGTTCATCGCCAGGCCGATGCCTGTGTTGCCGCTTGTCGGTTCGATGATGACAGAGCCGGGTTTTAAATGCCCGCTGTTTTCCGCTTCAATGATCATATTGTAAGCCGCTCTGTCTTTGACACTGCCGCTCGGGTTAAACGATTCTAATTTTAAATAGACCTGTGCTGCATGTTCTGGCTGAAGGCGATTGAGCTTTACGATCGGTGTGCCGCCGATCAGCTCCGCCGTGCTGTTTACGATTTTCAAGGCCGGCTCATTCCTTTCTGTATAAAACGTTCGGTACATAATATCCTATCATAATGAGCGGACAGGGTTCTCCTCTCCGCTTATCCGTTTTATAATAACACCATAACCAAAGAGGGGGAGATCCTCGTATGAAAGCTTCATTGCCGCATTATTTTATCGGCATTCCGATTCCGGCTGATATTGCTGAACCGATTTGGGAATCAGCCAAAAAGGAGCCGGCGTTATCATTCAAAAAATGGGTGCACCCGCATGACTATCATATTACACTGATTTTTCTCGGAGCCGCGGATGAAGAACGGCTTGCGAAATTATCGTCTCTGCTCGCAGATGCTGCGTCGGCAGCGCAGCCGTTTACCGTACAGTTTCAGCATCTGGATATTTTCGGCGACCGCAGACAGCCGAGAGTGCTTCACCTTGAGCCCGAACGGAATGAACTGCTCTTTGATTTGCGGGAAAAAACAAAACAGGCTGTTTTGAAAGCCGGTTTTCAAGTGGAAAAACGGCCGTATCACCCTCATATGACGATGGCGCGGAAGTGGGCGGGAGACCGGCCGTTTTCTGACGATGTGCCGTTTGAAAGCGGCAGGGTGCAAAGTGCCGTCAGCCGGTTTTCCCTGTTTCAGACCCATCTTGACCGGTCGCCTAAATACGAAGAAATCGCACAGTTTCAATTGACATAAACAAATATTCGGAGTGGAGAAATCACATGGCACAGATCATCAAAATTCACGACTGCATATCCAGATATGAACTTGATCCATACCATTATATGAACCAGTTTATCCGGCTGAAGAAAGAACGCTGGGAGGCGCTTCTTGAAGCGTTTGACCGGATAACGGAAGAAACGGAAACGGCTGCCGGCGGGGAAACCGATCAAGCGCCGGCCAGGAAAAAATTTTCCTTAAAAAAGAGAAAAGAAGAAAATACGGCCGATATAAATGAAAAGAGGCACCAATGGTTTGATGAACCGGAGGGAGAAGAGGCGCTGTTCGGGAATCTTCCGTCTCAAAAGTCTGAGCTCGCGCCTTTTTTCAAAGATCAGCTGTATGACTTTCAATTAAAATGGGCGAGCTCCACGCTTTCTCAAAAGTCTGAGCTTTCGCAGGCGGTCAAAAGGGACAGGATGTTAAAAATGCTGGCTCAAAAACTGCCCGATTCCTATTTTGTGATGTATCATCCGGTTCTGCAAATTCAGCAGGCGTCCGTCGAACTGAGCATTATCATCATCTCGCCGCTGGAGATTTTCTGCGCCGCTTTTATGGAAGCGGAAGAGGACAGCGTATATATCGGATCAAAACACCGTTTTTGGGAAGAAAGAGGCTCCGGCAGCACGCGCCAAGTATTGAATCCGTCGCTCAGCCTGCACCGGACGGGCTCGGTCGTTTCGCAAATCGTAAAAGAAAAGCAGGCCGACATTCCCGTGCGGAAGCTTTTACTCAGCAGAACGTCTTATATTGATTACCCGGAGCCGCCGTACGGGCTGGAAATAGCTGATAAACGGACTGCGGCAGGGTGGCTGGAAAAGCAGCAGAAAAATACGGCGCCGATCAAGCACCACCAGCTGAAGGCGGCGAAGGCTCTTTTGTCTTACGGCTTGAGCGATTCAAGCCGGAGACAGGAATGGCTTGATTAAAGCGGACGTTTGCCGGCTGTCTCTTCATCTATGAAGCAGGTGAAAACAAACGATGAGTCAATGGTTTTTTATTATTAATCCGGTCTCAGGAGGCGGGCGGGGCCGGCGTGTCTGGAAATCAGTTCAAAAAGAGCTGACCAGGCGCGGGGTCAGCCACCGCTCTTTTTTGACCGGGCATCCCGGACATGCGGAGGTGCTGGCGAGACAGATTTCAATGATGCAGGATCATAAGCTTAAGCGGCTGTTCGTCATCGGCGGTGACGGGACGATGCATGAAGTCATTAACGGACTTAAGGGAACGGATCAGATTGAGCTGACCTTTGTGCCCGCCGGTTCGTACAATGACTTTTCCAAAGGGCTCGGTATTAAGAAGTCGGCGCTCCTCCAAGAAATCAAAAGTCTGCACCGCCCGCTCACACGGAAATTTTTTGCGGGAAACATCAACTTTTTTCATGACAAAGCGCAATCACTTTATTTTATTAACCACCTGTCTGTCGGCTTCGATGCCTCAGTTTTGAAGGCAGCCGCGAATTTTCCGTTATCGCGCGTTCTTCGGTTTTTGCGTCTCGGCTTTGTGATTTACCCGCTCGCGCATTTACATACGGCCTCAGGGTTTCAGCCGTTCAGATTTGTTTGCACGGCAGACGGCCAGAGGTGTGAATTCCGCAATGTCTGGTTTGTCATTGCGGCTAATCACCCTTATTACGGAGGCGGCATGAAAGCGGCGCCTTCAGCAAATCCCCGTCAAAACCATTTTGATATTGTCATTGCAGAAAACCTGTCCTTTTTCTCGCTGTATCGTTTTTTATGGGCGATGAGCTTCGGCCGGCATATCAAAATGGACGGAGTGACGATGATAAAGGGGAAGGAATTCGTTTTTGAAACAGATGGGAAAATTCCGTTTCACGCTGACGGCGAGCTGATCGGAACGACGCCGTTTCGGCTTATGCCGGGCAGCGCGCCGTTGAAAATAAAAACATAATAAACAAATGAAACCCGTCAAATGTTTCACGGCAAAGAGCGGTTCGCGGCATAAATCTTCAGAATTCACAGGTGTTCTTGCTAGTTTTGCTTGACGAAGTTTGTGCTGTAGCGCTAAAATTTATAGGACGGCTATTGATTAGCATATGAGACTCTCAATAGCTGTCTTTTTTATTCTCATGAAATTGTTTATGACAGGCCGCTCCGCCAATAGAGAAAGGCTGGAGGCCTATTCTAAAATATTTTAAGAAATGATGGGTTGAACATTGATATGAACTGGTTGGGACAATTACTAGGTAGCGATTGGGAGATCTTCCCCGCCGGAGGAGCTACAGGAGATGCATATTATGCGAAACATAACGGCCAACAGCTTTTTTAAAACGTAATAGCTCGCCCTTTTTAGCCGTGTTATCCGCCGAAGGCATTGTTCCGAAGCTGGTTTGGACAAAACGGATGGAAAACGGAGACGTCATTACGGCTCAGCTTTGGATGGCGGGCAGGGAGCTGAAGGCAAAGGATATGAGCGGACGCCCGGTGGCTGAGCTGCTCCGCAAAATCCACACATCAAAAGCTTTGCTCGACATGCTGAAAAGATTGGGAAAAGAACCGCTTGATCCGGGCGCCCTTTTGTCGCAGCTGAAGCAGGCCGTCTTTGCCGTGCGGCAATTTTCGCCGCTTATTCAGGAAGGCCTTGCTTATTTGGAAGCTCATGTGGATCAGGTGCAATTCGGTGAAAAAGTCGTTTGCCATTGTGATGTGAATCATAATAACTGGCTTCTGTCAGAAGACAACCAGCTGTATTTAATAGATTGGGACGGCGCCATGATAGCCGATCCGGCCATGGATCTCGGCCCTTTATTGTATCATTACGTCGAAGAGCCAGCGTGGGACAGCTGGCTTGGGATGTACGGCATGAAGCTCACGGAAGGGCTTCGGCTGCGGATGGCGTGGTACATGTTATCGGAGACCATCACCTTCATCGCCTGGCACAAATCAAAAGGAAACGACAAAGCGTATCATGATGCCATGGAAGAGCTTCATGCCCTGATGAAGCGGATTGTCAAGTAGTCAGGAGTACGAATCCATCTGCTCCACCCATTGGGACAAATGGTTTTGGTGCTCCTGAATATGCGTGTCGATGGAATCGGCCGTGATGCCGGACTGGCTGTAGCGGTAGACATCCTCGAGCACGTTTTTTATATTTGAATCAAGCCCGGTGTTGGCCATCAGTGATTTGATGACGCGCTCCAGCTGTTCATACTCGGCAACCGTGCCGCAGCAATCCAATTGATGGTCGGCCAATATGTCCTTTAATAACCGGACCTGATGTTCGCTTGTTAAGCCCATGATTCATATACACATCCTTTCTGTGTCATACATTGTGCAAAGCGGTGCGGTTTTATGCATCACATGAGTGTTCCGGACCGGGGGAGCCTCTTTTTTTATGCAGCCGGCGCCTTTAAAAGGCGCTTGCGGCTCTTTATGTTTCATGGTATGTTGTTACTCGAAATTATAGATAGAGGTGTCAATCATATGAGAATGCGCCATAAACCTTGGGCGAATGATTTTCTGGCAGAAAACGCTGACATCGCCATCAGTGATCCGGCCCAGTATAAAGGGCGGTGGAACACGGTCTTTGGCAATGACAACCCGATCCATATTGAAGTCGGTACGGGAAAAGGGCAGTTCATTTCAGGAATGGCCAAGCAGAATCCGGATATCAACTATATCGGGATCGAACTGTTTAAAAGCGTCATCGTCACTGCCGTCCAAAAAGTAAAGGACAGCGGGGCTCACAATGTCCGTTTGTTAAATATAGACGCGGAAACACTGAATGACGTATTTGAACGGGGAGAAATCAAGCGCGTATATTTAAACTTTTCTGACCCGTGGCCGAAAAACCGTCACGAAAAGCGCCGTTTAACATTTAAAACGTTCTTGAAAAAATACGAAGAAGTGATGGGCGAAACAGGTGAGATTCATTTCAAAACCGATAACCGCGGTTTATTCGAATACTCTCTGAAAAGCTTTTCCGAATACGGCCTGCTTCTGACGGAAGTCAGTCTTGATCTGCACAACAGCGATCCGAAGGGCAATATTATGACAGAATACGAAGAAAAATTCTCCGCGCTCGGCCAGCCGATTTACCGGGCCGAAGTTGAATGGAGAACAAAAGACAGACTCTGATGCGGGAGTCTGTTTTTTATGCCGCCATTTGCTACCATTACATCAGGAGGGATCAAGATGGAGACATTGAATATTGGGAATATTTCATTAACATGGCTGGACGGCGGTGTAACGCATATGGACGGCGGAGCGATGTTCGGCGTTGTCCCGAAGCCTTTATGGTCGAGAAAATACCCCGTAAATGACAAAAACCAGATTGAATTAAGAACAGACCCGATTCTGATCAGAAAAAACGGCCTGAATATATTGGTTGACGCGGGTATCGGCAGAGGGAAATTTTCTGATAAACAAAAAAGGAATTACGGTGTAACACAGGAATCCAATTTAAAACACTCTCTTCGTGAACTCGGGCTTTCCTGTGAGGACATTCATATTGCGGCGATGACCCATCTTCATTTTGACCATGCATGCGGCTTGACGGAATACAGCGGAGAGGAGCTTGTCTCTGTTTTCCCGAATGCCCGCATTATCACTTCTGCAACAGAGTGGCGCGAAATGAGAAACCCTAATATCAGATCGAAAAATACATATTGGAGAGAAAATTGGGAGGCGGTACAAGATCAGGTCGAAACCTTTGAGAACGAGTATCAGCTGACAGAAGGCATTACGATGCACCACACCGGCGGCCACAGCGACGGCCACAGCGTCATCGTCTTAGAAGACGGCGGGGAGACTGCTGTGCATTTTGCCGACCTGATGCCGACGAATGCGCATAAAAATCCGCTATGGGTGCTGGCATATGATGATTATCCGATGACCTCCATTCCGCAAAAGCAGAAATGGCAGACGTTCGCGGCAGAAAAAGACGCCTGGCTGATTTTCTATCACGACGCGATTTACAGAGCGGTAAAATGGGGAGAAGACGGCGAAGTGGCTGCATCTGTCAGACGGGAGAAAAAATAGGCGGATCGATGATTTACCTGTATGAATTTCGGGAATAAAAGCAAACCTAAGACAAATTGCTTTGAAAGGAAGAGACAGGTGAATCAATTTCAAGTGACGAAAGATGGAGAAATCAAAACAACTCTGCGCGGATTAGAAGTGCTTTCTACGCCTTTTTTAAATAAAGGGGTGGCCTTTACACAGGAGGAAAGAAAGGAACTCGGGCTCGAGGGATTTCTGCCGCCGAAAGTATTGACAATCGAAGAGCAGGCGAGGCGGGCCTACGAACAATTCAGTTCGCAGCCTGATGAGCTGAGCAAAAATGTCTACTTGACAGCTCTCCATGATCGGAATGAAACATTATTTTACAGGCTGTTAAATGATCATTTAGGCGAAATGCTGCCGATCGTATATACGCCGACCGTCGGCACCGCGATCCAGCGTTACAGCCACGAGTACAGAAAACCCCGCGGTCTGTATTTGTCAATAGATGACCCTGAAGGAATGCGCGCCGCATTTCAGCAGTTCGGAAAAAATGAAAACATTGACTTGATCGTTGCCACAGATGCGGAGGGTATTCTGGGAATCGGTGACTGGGGCGTCGGCGGCATCGCCATTTCTGTCGGAAAACTCGCGGTGTATACGGCGGCGGCCGGAATTGATCCGTCACGAGTGCTTGCGGTCGTATTAGATGCCGGGACAAATCAAGAAAGCCTCTTAAATGACCCGCTGTACGTCGGAAACCAGCATTCAAGAGTGCGCGGCGAGAAATATGACCGCTTTATTGATGAGTATGTCTCGCTTGCCCGGGAAACATTCCCGAATGCGCTGCTTCATTGGGAGGATTTCGGTACGGCTAACGCCCGCGGCATATTAAAACGGTATAAAGATAAAGTCTGTACGTTTAACGATGACATTCAAGGAACGGGCGCGGTGTCGCTTGCAGCTGTTTTAGCGTGTGCGAAAGCGTCAAAAGTGCCTTTAAAAGAGCATAAAGTCGTCGTCTTCGGCGCGGGAACGGCCGGTATCGGAATTGCTGAGCAGCTGCGCGAAGCTATGGTGCATGACGGATTAAGCGAAGAAGAATCATACAGCCGCTTTTGGTGTATCGACAGAAACGGATTGTTAACGGATGATATGAAGGACCTGCGTGATTTTCAGGTTCCGTACGCCCGCCCTGCTGATGAAGTGAAAGAGTACGGCCGCAGCGGTGAAGGCGGATCAATTGATCTGGCGGAGACGGTGCGTCAGGTCAAGCCGACGATCCTGATCGGCACATCCACCGTCTCAGGCGCATTTACGGAAGAAATCGTCAAAGAAATGGCCTCACATGTCAAACGGCCGGCGATTTTGCCGATGTCAAATCCGACGACATTATCAGAAGCAAAACCTGAAGATTTAATTAAATGGACGGAAGGCCGCGCGCTTGTCACAACGGGAAGTCCGTTTCCGCCTGTTGCGTATAACGGCGTTACCTACCATATCGGACAGGCGAACAACGCGCTCGTATTCCCGGGACTCGGGCTCGGCACGATTGTGACAAAAGCAAGGCTCATTACGGACAATATGTTCGTTGCCTGCGCGAATGCCATCGCCGGTATGGTGGACGTCGGCAAGCCGGGCGCGCCGATGCTTCCGAAAGTGGAGGATCTCAGGACGGTATCGGCAACAGTGGCGGTAGCCGTAGCTAAAGCTGCGATTCAGGACGGTGTAGCGGAAACGGAACCCGAGGATCTGATCCAAGCGGTGCAGGACGCGATGTGGAACCCCGTATATAAACGAATTCGGCCGATGTAACCGAATAAAGCCCAAAACGCTGATGGTTTTGGGCTTTATTTTTTGCTTGTCCGAATTATGAGGCGACAGAATCAATGACATCGACAATCTGGCCTGTTTTTGCATTAACCATAACTTCATATTGCTCCAGTTCGCCGAATGCCGAACGTGTCACGCCGGTTTTGTATACCTGGATGGTTTCTCCGTTTACCTGGTAGGGCTCGGGCTCTGTGTAAATCCATGATCCGTCTATCGGCCCGCGCTGTTTAAAAGCCGCTTTCACGATACGGAGCGCTTTTTCTGAAGAGATATAAGGTTTCATCGCATACTTTTTCACTGCGATGGCAGCGCATAATCCGACTCCTGCACCTAAGAGAAAATGACGTAATTTCAATATGAAGCACCTCCAATTATGTCGTAGTTTTTATTATACAGAAGATGCCAGACGGTGTTAAGTAAAGCGGCGGTTTTACAGCCCATTCAATCTGAGCGCTTGGAAAACGGTTGTTTTTCTAATAAAATAAAAGCATTACATAGAAATGAGGGGAAAATATGAATGAGGAAACGAAAACGCTTTTCCGGACGCTGACGCAGCTTCCCGGCGCACCGGGAAATGAACATCAGGTCCGCTCCTTTATGAAACGGGAGCTTGCGAAATATGCGGATGACATCGTGCAGGACAGACTCGGAAGTGTTTTCGGAGTAAGGCGCGGCGCTGAAGATGCGCCGACCGTTATGGTAGCCGGGCATATGGACGAAGTCGGGTTTATGGTAACACAGATTACGGATAACGGCATGCTGAGATTTCAGACGCTCGGCGGCTGGTGGAGCCAGGTACTGCTTGCCCAGCGCGTCGAGGTGCAGACGGATAACGGACCGATTATCGGCGTCATCTCAAGCATCCCGCCCCACATTTTAACAGATGCCCAGCGCGCAAAGCCGATGGAGATCAAAAATATGATGATTGATATCGGTGCTGATGACAGAGAGGACGCGGTCAAAATGGGGATCAGACCGGGACAGCAGGTCGTGCCGGTCTGCCCGTTCACCCCGATGGCCAACGAGAAGAAAATATTGTCCAAAGCGTGGGATAACCGCTACGGCTGCGGGTTAAGCATTGAACTATTAAAAGAGCTGCACGGAAAAGACCTGCCGAACAATCTGTACGCCGGGGCCACCGTTCAGGAGGAAGTCGGCTTGAGAGGGGCGCAGACAGCGGCCAACATGATTCAGCCTGATCTCTTCTTCGCGCTTGATGCCAGCCCGGCAAATGATATGAGCGGCGATAAGGAGCTGTTCGGCCGTCTCGGCGAGGGGGTGCTGCTCCGCATTCTCGACAGAACGACGGTCATGCACCGCGGGATGAGAGAGTTCGTCCTTGATATGGCGGAAACGCACAATATCCCTTATCAATATTTCGCTTCAGGCGGGGGAACGGATGCCGGACGGGTCCACATATCAAACAGCGGGGTTCCGTCTGCCGTCATCGGCATTTGTTCAAGATACATTCATACAAATGCCGCCATCATCCATGTCGATGATTATGCCGCGGCGAAAGAAATGCTCATTAAGCTGGTCATGGCGAGTGACAAACAGACGGTTGAAACGATCAGAGAAAATGTGTAAAAAAATAAGCAGTCAATAAGTCCCTTTGAATACTTATTGACTGCTGTTTTTATATTCTGTTTTAAGCCGCATGATCGAGACAGTTCATTAAAGCGTATTGAAAATAGAATTAGGTAACACATATTATTTTTCAATATTATTATCAAAATGGTTCCAATCCAAATAAACAACCTCGAATCTTTATTGCCATGATAAACGTTTTTAAATCAAAAATATGCTGCAAGCATTGAGATGAGCAGCGATTTCACAAAGTCGAGTCATTTGCATTTTTTATTTGTTCTGCAAGGAGATATGATTATGACAAAAAAGACAAACATAAAATTTCCTCTTGAACTGATTAATACAAAGTGGTGAGTTTAGGTAAGCAGGACCGCATAAAGGCGGCCTGCTTATTCTGTTTCAAATAAATAAGAGAGTGCTTTCATCGCTTGATTTACGGTTTCGACCGTGATATTCGCTTTTCCGGAAAGCTCTTTCAGCGGATGATGAAGTTCTTTCGGACGGATGAGAATGAGCGGCTTTCCTTTTGCGACGGCATAAGAAGCATCCATCGCGGTATTCCACTGTTTATATTTCTCGCCAAACAGGGCGATCACAAAATCGGCTTTTTCCATCAGCACCTCTGTACGGAAATTGTTGATATCAGAAGCTCTGGCGTCTTTTAAAACAGAATCGGGCTGCACGCCCATAATCTCTTCTCCGATATTGTCTGAGCGTTCATGGTTTTCCATCGGGCCGACAAACGTAATCGGCAGGTTCAGCGCTTTTGCTTTTTGTTTGATTTCATCCCGCCAATCACTGTGGATTTCACCGGCTAAATACACGACAAACTGCATCTTTTGCCCCTCCTTATGTACATATTCAGATTTTCGTACGGCTACAAGCAAAATGGTAAACGAAACTTGCTTGATAATGCAAATGAAATATGATAATGATATTGCATATAGTTGGTTTTGCCGTAAACAGTCTGGTATGATCCAATTGGACAAACATCAGCATATAAAAAACTCATAATCCAGATGGAGGAATGACAATGAAAAAGATTGAAAGCACGGAAGAATTGCAAAAAGCGGTACAAGACGATTGGGCGGTATTTATGTTTTCAGCGGATTGGTGCCCGGACTGCCGCTTTGTGGAGCCGTTTCTCCCTGAGCTGGAAGCGGACTTTCCTGAATTCACTTATTACTACGTAGACCGCGATCAATTTATTGATACATGCGCGGAATGGGAGATTTACGGCATTCCGAGCTTTGTTGTGTTTAACGGAGGAAAAGAAGTGAACCGCTTCGTCAGCAAAGACCGTAAAACAAAAGAAGAAATTGAGCAATTTTTAACCGATTCCCTTGCTAAAGCATAAAGGAGGCCACGGGCTTTGAAAATGACGTCAAGGAAGCTGGCGGATTTATTAAAACAGCGCCTGCAGCACGAGAACCGATCCTTCTTTTTTGACAGAGAAAAAGACACCCTCCGTGTTGAGGATCAAACAACCAAAAAAGGCATCACATTGGAGCTCCCGCCGATCATTGCGAAATGGGAGACGAAAAAGAAGAAGCGATCGACGAAATCGTCTACTATGTGTCAGAAGCGATGGAGGCGATGGAAGGCAGCGGACAGGAGATGTCCGGAAAGGAAGCCGGAATCTATCCGGTCATTCGCTCCACGTCATTTCCCGATCAAACGAGCGACGGCATTCCGCTCGTGTATGATGACCATACGGCCGAAACGAGAATCTACTACGCGCTTGATCTCGGTAAGACGTACCGCTTAATTGACAGCCGTATGCTCGAGAAAGAAAACTGGACAAAAGAACGCATCAGGGAGACGGCGTCATTCAATCTCCGCTCTCTTCCTTCGGTCGTGAAACAGGATACGGTTGCGGACAATTATTTTTATTTTTCAGGGCAAATGACGGCTATGACGCCAGCCGGATTCTCAATGATTCGATTCTTCATGAATACAAGCAGGCCGCTGAAGGCGAATTGGCGATTTCCGTTCCGCATCAAGATGTATTAATACTTGCTGACATTCGAAATGAATCGGGGTATGATATTTTAGGGCAAATGTCCATGAGCTTCTTTGCAAGCGGCACGGTGCCGATTACGGCCCTTTCATTTCTGTATAATGAAGGCAGACTGGAACCTGTGTTTATCATGGCGAAAAGCCGGCCGAAAAAGGATTAGAAAGGATTTTTCTTATGAACGCTTTTTACAATAAAGAAGGTGTGGGAGATACGCTTCTGATCTCTCTTAAAGATGCAGCACGCGAAGAAATCGGCTATGAAAGAGAAGGCGATGTCGTCAGAATCTTTAACAAAGAAACAAAAGAAACGACGGGCTTTAACATTTTTAACGTGTCTTCTTACTTACAGATTGAGGACAACGGCCCCGTCGCTTTGTCTGAGACATTCGTTCAGGATGTGAATGAAATACTGAACAGAAACGGCGTTTCAGAAACGCTGACGGTTGACCTTTCTCCGAAATTTGTTGTCGGTCACGTTGAATCGAAAGAAAAACATCCGAATGCGGATAAACTGAATATCTGCCAAGTGAATGTGGGAGAGGAAACCCTTCAAATCGTTTGCGGCGCGCCGAACGTGGACAAAGGGCAAAAAGTCGTCGTCGCTAAAGTCGGCGCGGTAATGCCGAGCGGACTTGTGATTAAAGACGCTGAATTAAGAGGCGTTCCGTCAAGCGGCATGATCTGCTCCGCGAAAGAACTCGCTTTGCCGGATGCGCCGGCGGAAAAAGGGATTCTTGTTCTTGAAGACAGCCGCGAGGCCGGCGAAGCATTTCAATTCTAACTCCCATAAATAAGCGCACAGAATCGAATGATGTGAGAGAAAGCCGTTAAGCAGGCCTGCTTAACGGCTTTCTTCAGTTGGGAGCTTAATCTTTTCTGAGCCGCCCGGCAATGGTATACTAAATATCGTCCCAGACTACTAAAAAGGGAGTTAGAGAGTGATTAAACATGAGTTGGCTGAATAAATTTTTTGACTTATTTTTAGGTGAAAAAGAAGAAGAGCATGAACGTGAACCGAACACGCATGCCCAAATCCCGAAACAGCACATACCGGATCAGCCAGAAGGCAAATTAACGCGCATGGAAGATCCTAAAATATATTACGAATATCCGAAAGGGAATTTCCGCTTCCCTGTCGTTCCGGACGGCTATAAGCGAACGGAGCAAAACCAAAGACAGCGGGAAAGGCACGAACGCCGCCAGCCGTCCCGGGGTTATGCCGCCGGGAAGGAGCAAACCGAGCGGAAACAGCATACACATAAAGAGCCTGATACCGTGAAAAAGCCCTTTAAACCGTCATCCATTCCTTCACCGGTTTACGGCTTTCAATCTCAGCACAGCATAAAAAAAGCGCCTATTTCCGAAAAGCGGCGTGAAGAGAACGTAACATTGCTGTCAGAGGAGCAATTTGTTCCGCCAAAATCCGGTCAGGAAACGGAAAAAGAGCCCGTCTTCACAACATCCGGCATAACAAAACAGACGAATGACCGGCCAGACCCGTTTGCGAAACAAGAAACGGAAGAAATCCAGGCCGTTAAAAAAGAGGAGCTTCACACCGAGGCTGAGAATGCAAAAGAGCAAGTGTTTGCGGCACCAGAACCGCAGCAGGCTGAAGAGCTGGAGCACACCGAAAGCGCGGAGTCTGCCGGCTTTACAGAAGAACAAGAGCATGAACAAACCCGACCGCAGCCTATTAAAGAGCCTGAGTATGAAGCATCCCGAACGGCTGAAAACACAGAGGAACAAGCGGCGCTGCAGGGGGGAATATCAGGAGCCTGAGCCGGAAAAAGCACCTCCTTTTGAAACCGCAGAAGAACCGGTGTATACATACACAGAACCCGGATACGATGAGGAAGTTCAGCCGCAGCCTGAAGACAAGCCCGAATCAGCTGAAACCGACGCGAAACAGGAAGCAGACTCTCAGCCTGAGTACAATGAAGCAGAGCGGCATTCAGACCCCGAGCCTGAACCTGTAAGCATTGAGACGGCTGATGCCCCGTCCCGGCCTGCCGAGGAAAAAACGGAGCATCCCGGACAGCCTCAGACTGTGAGAAAAGCGGAGCGGCCGAAAGAGCGCAATGTTCCGTTTAACGTCATGATGCTTAAAAGCGATAAACACAAGCAGACGAAGACGCCAGAGGGCGGAGCGAGCTATGTCTTTCCGAATCTGTCGCTTCTGGACGTACCGCCGGCGCAAAGACATGACGACCAATCGTGGATTGAAGAACAGCGCGAGCTTTTAAACGTTACGCTGAAAAACTTTAATGTGCGCGCCCAAGTTGTTCATGTCACACAAGGCCCGTCCGTCACACGTTTTGAAGTGCATCCTGAGCCCGGAGTGAAAGTGAACAAAATTACAAACTTAGCAGATGATATAAAGCTGAGTTTATCTGCCAAGGATATTCGGATTGAGGCGCCGATTCCCTGTAAAAACACGATCGGCATTGAAGTTCCGAACCGCGTAAGCAAAGTCGTCGATTTAAGGCAGATGATCAGAAGCGCCGCTTTCAGGACGAATCCGTCTCCGCTTACAGCGGCGCTCGGTGTCGATATTTCCGGAAACCCGGTCGTCATTGATTTGAAAAAGATGCCGCACGGGTTGATAGCGGGTGCGACAGGATCGGGAAAAAGCGTCTGCATCAATACCATTTTGGTCAGTCTGCTTTATAAGGCGGATCCGAGTGATGTCAAAATGCTTCTGATTGATCCGAAAATGGTCGAGCTTGCGCCTTATAACCAAATTCCGCATTTGGTCAGCCCCGTCATCACGGACGCCAAAGCCGCGACCGCCGCGTTAAAATGGGTTGTGGAAGAGATGGAACGGCGGTATGAACTGTTTGCCCATTCGGGTGTGAGAGATATCGGCCGCTTTAATGAATTAACGGCCGATCATAAGACAGGCGAAAAGCTCCCGTACCTCGTAGTGGTCATTGATGAGCTTGCCGATTTAATGATGGTCGCGCCGAACGATGTGGAAGAAAGCATCGCCAGAATCGCCCAGAAAGCGAGAGCCTGCGGCATTCATCTGCTTGTCGCGACACAGCGTCCGTCTGTCGATGTCATTACCGGAATGATCAAGGCGAACATACCGACGAGGATTGCATTCTCCGTCTCAAGCCAGGTAGATTCCAGAACGATCATCGACATGGCGGGAGCGGAAAAGCTGCTCGGAAAAGGCGACATGCTGTATTGGGAAAACGGTACAGGAAAACCGGTGCGCCTGCAGGGCAACTTTGTGTCCGACAGAGAAATTGACCGCGTCGTCTCTCATGTCAGAAAACAGCTGCCGCCTTCTTATTTGTTTGAACAGGAAGAACTGATCAGGCAGGGAACCGCCCTTAAGGAAGAAGACGAACTGTTTCCTGAGGCGTGCCAATTCGTCGTGGAGCAAAACAGTGCCAGCACCTCAAGCCTTCAAAGAAGGTTCAGAATCGGTTATAACCGCGCCGCGAGGCTGATTGACATGATGGAAGCCGAAGGCATGATCTCAGAAGCGAAGGGCAGCAAACCCCGTGAAGTGCTGATTACGGCCGCTGACATTTCTCAAGAATAAGAATATCGTTCATTTTTCTCACAAACATGGTATGATAGTGGATGGACCATCAAAACTGCATCACTGTCACGCGCTGAAATATCATGCGGCAGGTTTAATCAAAAAGAAAGTTACAGATACTGACGATAACGTAAAAATAAATGGAAGCGCCGCTGTGCGGGCTTTTCGCCCGCTGCGGTCGCAAAATGAAATGAGCGTCATATACTGGGGAACAGATAGACGTTTGTTGGAGGTACGATTATGACTGTTTATCATTTTGTTGGAATAAAAGGGACAGGTATGAGCCCGCTTGCTCAAATCCTGCATGATACAGGGTATCAGGTGCAGGGATCGGATATCGAGAAGCAGATTTTCACTCAGGCTGCCCTTGAAAAAAGAAATATCCCGATCTATCCGTTCAGCGCCGATAACATCAAACCCGGCTTAACGGTCATCGCCGGAAACGCATTTCCTGATTCTCATCCGGAAATCGCAAAGGCGCTCGCTGAAGGGATTCCTGTCATCAGATATCATAAATTTTTAGCTGAATATATGAAAAAATACACAAGTGTCGCGGTAACGGGCGCACACGGCAAGACGTCCACAACGGGCCTCTTGGCACACGTGATGCAGCAGGCGAAGCCGACTTCGTTTCTTATCGGAGACGGGACGGGCAGAGGAAATGAAAGCAGCGAATACTTTGTATTTGAAGCTTGCGAGTACCGCCGTCATTTCTTAAGCTATCAGCCTGATTATGCGATTATGACGAATATTGATTTTGACCACCCTGATTATTTCGCCAACATTGACGATGTGTTTGATGCTTTCCAAAACATGGCGCTTCAAGTCAACAAAGGCATCATTGCCTGCGGTGATGACGAGTACCTGCCGAAAATTCACGCCAATGTGCCTGTCGTTTATTACGGCACGGGAGAAGAAAACGATTTTCAAGCGAGAAACATCGTAAAAAATACGGAAGGCACGACATTTGACGTCTTTGTCCGCAATACGTTTTACGATACGTTCTACATCCCGGCATACGGCCATCACAATGTCCTCAATTCCTTAGCGGTCATTGCGCTCTGCCACTATGAAGAGATAGACGTGAACATGATTAAGCTCGGACTTGAATCATTCGGCGGCGTCAAACGCAGATTCAATGAAAAAGTGATCGGCAGCCAGGTACTGATCGACGACTACGCCCACCATCCGACTGAAATCAAAGTCACGATTGAGGCGGCGCGCCAAAAATATCCCGAACGTGAAATCATCGCGGTATTTCAGCCGCATACGTTTACACGGACGCAATCATTCCTGGATGAATTCGCAGAAAGCTTAAGCGCGGCCGACCGCGTGTATCTGTGCGACATTTTCGGCTCTGCCCGCGAGAACGTCGGCAAGCTCACGATCACGGATCTTCAGGAAAAAATCGATAACGCAGAACTCATTGAAGAAAATGACACATCCGTGTTAAAAGCGCATGAAGGCGCAGTGCTGATCTTCATGGGTGCCGGAGACATTCAAAAATATATGAGAGCCTATGAAAACGTCATAGCGTAACAAAAAAGCAGTGGGGCTCTCACTGCTTTTTTGCGCGTGCTGCAAAAGGGATTTACCGATAAACGGAGAAATAGTATACATACAGACCTTTCATATATGTTTATCATTTTGAGAATTGGGTATATACCACTATATCCTGCATTATAAGGAGGTATTAGATGATCATCATTCTTTACTTAAGCGTCGCACTCATTGCCGTTGCATTTCTCATCCTCGTCATCTATCTGTCCAAAACATTAAAGTCCGTGCAGATGACTTTAACAAACGTAGCCTCGACTTTAGACGGCCTTGAAGGGCAGATGAAAGGCATTACCGCAGAGACAGCCGAGCTGTTACATAAGACAAACCGTCTCGCGGAAGACATTCAGGAAAAATCAGAGAAATTAAATACGGTTGTCCATGCTGTCCAGGAAGTGGGAACTTCCGTCCAGCAGTTTAATACATCCATAAAGCAGGCAGCAGGTTCCGTTACGGCCTCTGTAAGAGAGAATCAGGATAAGATCAGTCAGGTTGTCACCTGGAGCCAGGCCGCTATGGAAATATGGGACAAGTGGAAGCAAAAGAAAAAACATCGCTTTAATCATAAGAAAAATCCACTAAGGAGGAATCATAATGAGCAAAGATGGAATCAATAGTAAGGATTTTTTAATCGGAACGCTGATCGGGGGAATTATCGGCGCGACAACGGCGTTGTTTCTGGCGCCTAAATCAGGTAAGGAGCTGCGCGACGATCTCGGCAGTCAGGCTTCTGCGTTAAAGGATAAGACGGACAGAATGACGGCCGACGCGAAAGAAAAAGGCTCTCAATATGTCAGCATCGCCAAGGACAAAACATCTAATATCACCCAGCTGGTAGCTGATCAGTCAGGCCAGATTATGAATAAAGTGAAGGATTTAAAAGACCGTTCTAAGAGCACACTAACCGAGAAAGCCGAAGAGACGAGAAGCGAAATGCAGGACACGGCCCAAAGCATCAAGGCCGAAGCGGAAGACGCAGGGGAAAAAGCCGGTCAGGCAAATCGCTGATCTTCAATAAGGAGAGATAACCGACATGACAAAACAGCTGATATCGTCTGAAGAAGAGTTCAAAAATGCCGCTGAGAAAGAAAACACGCTCGTGTTTTTAAAACACAGCACAACCTGCCCGATCAGCCAAGCCGCGTTTCAGGAGTTTGACGCCTTTGCATCGGAGCATTCAGAAGTACCTTCTTATTACCTGCATGTGCAGGACAGCCGGCCGCTTTCAAACTATATCGCCGAGACATACGGCGTGAAACATGAAAGCCCGCAAGTATTCGTCATTACAAACGGCGAAGTGAAATGGCACGCGTCTCATTCACAAATCACAAAAAACGCAATAGAGCAGCACCTTTCATAATTGCTGGCCGCCGGTTGATACCGGCGGTTTTTTTTTGAAAAAAACTATTGATCATTTCAGCCGGATCATGTAGGATATCAATATATACCGCTTCAACGCATAAAAGCTTAAAAGCGTTTTGGTGATAAAGTCGAATGTGAAAAAATTTATTATTTCATATTCCTATTTTCGCATAACTGTAGTAAGATGCATGTTAACCATTAAAATAAAACATAGCATAGAAGGGATGAAAAAGATGAGCAACAAGGAATTAGAGAGCCTAAGACAGCAGGCAGACGCACTAAACTTAGAAATCCTTAAATTAATCAATGAACGCGGAGCCGTTGTAAAAGAAATCGGTAAAGCAAAGGAAGCACAGGGTGTCAACCGATTTGACCCTGTCAGAGAGCGTACAATGCTTAACCGCATTATTGAAAGCAATGACGGCCCATTTGAAAACTCAACGATCCAGCATATTTTCAAAGAAATTTTCAAAGCCGGACTTGAACTTCAAGAAGAGGATCACAGCAAAGCGTTGCTCGTCTCCCGGAAGAAAAAAGCAGAAGATACGATCGTTGACATTAAAGGCGAAAAAATCGGTGACGGCGATCAGAGATTCATCGTCGGACCTTGTGCCGTAGAAAGCTATGAGCAGGTTGCCGAAGTCGCGGCCGCCGCGAAAAAACAAGGCATTAAAATCCTGCGCGGGGGCGCGTTTAAACCCCGCACAAGTCCGTATGATTTCCAAGGTCTCGGCGTAGAAGGCCTGCAAATTCTTAAACGCGTCGCTGATGAATATGACCTCGCGGTGATCAGTGAAATCGTAACGCCCGCACACATTGAGCAAGCGATTGATTACATTGACGTCATTCAGATCGGCGCGCGGAACATGCAAAACTTTGAATTGCTGAAAGCCGCCGGCTCCGTTAAAAAGCCGGTATTGTTAAAACGCGGTCTTGCCGCAACAATTTCAGAGTTCATCAATGCAGCTGAATACATCATGTCACAAGGAAACGACCAAATCATTCTTTGTGAGCGCGGAATCAGGACGTACGAAACGGCAACGAGAAACACGCTCGACATCTCTGCCGTGCCGATTTTGAAACAGGAAACTCACTTGCCGGTGTTTGTTGACGTCACACACTCAACAGGCCGCCGCGATCTCCTGCTTCCGACAGCAAAAGCGGCGCTTGCGATCGGCGCTGACGGCGTGATGGCCGAAGTTCACCCTGATCCTTCCGTTGCCCTTTCAGACTCTGCGCAGCAGATGGATATCCCTGAATTCGAGAAATGGCTGAACGAATTAAAGCCGATGCTGAAAGTAAAAGCATAATACAATGTTCCGCTCTTTAAAGGCCGCCTCGCGCGGCTTTTTTTCGTATCTTCATTTTATTTAATTATAAAATGAAAGTGAACGTTTTCATCACTGGGAAAAACGTGTATAATTTCATGAGAGATATTTAAATTTGATGAATAATGAAAAATAATGTACACTACTGACTTACGCTTACAATCATAAACGACAGAATGCGAAATCGTACGACATTTCTTTACATAAAGTGTTTATGCTATAGATAAGGATAAGTGTATCCAGTAAAAGGAGTGGTTTCAGTGAGCAACATTACGATATACGATGTGGCCAGAGAAGCAAATGTCAGTATGGCGACTGTTTCCCGCGTCGTGAACGGCAACCCGAATGTAAAACCGACGACCAGAAAAAAAGTATTGGAAGCCATTGACCGGCTCGGCTACCGTCCGAACGCGGTGGCAAGAGGGCTTGCAAGCAAAAAACGACAACGGTCGGCGTCATCATCCCTGATATCTCAAGCATTTTCTACTCGGAACTTGCGCGTGGAATTGAAGATATCGCGACGATGTACAAATATAATATTATTTTAAGCAACTCGGATCAAAATCTTGAGAAAGAACTGCATCTGTTAAATACGATGCTCGGCAAACAAGTGGACGGTATCGTATTTATGGGCGGCAACATTACGGACGAGCATGTCGAAGAATTTAAGCGCTCTCCTGTGCCGATCGTCTTGGCGGCATCAGTGGAAGAACAGGGCGAGACGCCTTCTGTCGCCATTGATTATGAACAGGCGATTTATGATGCCGTTAAGCTTTTCATTGATAAAGGGCATCGTGATATTGCTTTCGTCTCCGGACCGATGCAAGAGCCGATCAACCGTTCGAAAAAACTGCAAGGGTACAAACGGGCGCTTGAAGAAGCGGCGATTCCGTTTAACGAGCAATTCGTAGCGGAAGGCGATTACACGTATGATTCCGGTATGGAGGCGCTTCAAAGCTTGATGGGCCTTGACCGGAAACCGACGGCGATTCTTTCTGCGACGGATGAAATGGCCCTAGGCATTATCCATGCGGCCCAAGATCAAGGTCTTTCGATACCTGATGATCTTGATATTATCGGTTTTGACAATACGAGATTGAGCCTGATGGTCCGCCCTCAGCTTTCAACAGTCGTGCAGCCTACGTACGACATCGGCGCCGTGGCGATGAGACTTTTGACAAAACTGATGAACAAAGAGCCGGTTGAAGAGCATATCGTCGAATTGCCTCACCGCATCGAATTAAGACAATCAACCAAGTCATAAAAAACGGAAAAGCAAGCTTCACTCTGAGGGGTGGAATCTTGCTTTTTTACTTGAGTAAGGAGAAGATATGAAACGTTTTGATTATCTGACGCCCGTTGGCTTTATGTTAGGCTGTATTATCGTCGCAATCGGTATTCTGTCAGGGACGGGACTGGCGGGAATCAGTTCATTTTTGGATCTGACTTCTTTTTTAATCGTCACTGGCGGCCTTGCTGCGGCGATTTTTATCAGCTTTCCGCCGAGGGATTTAAAGAAAACCCCTTCTGTTCTGAAACAGGTATTCTCCCGTCAGGATGACAATGTGAAAGAGCTTGTCAGAGTATTTGTCAGCCTTTCGGAGCAGGCGCGCAGGCAGGGGCTGCTGTCTCTGGATGATCAGGCGCGGGAGATCAAGGATCCGTTTTTAAAAAAAGGGCTTTTGCTTGCGATTGACGGCTGGGACGAGGAAACGATCCGGCTGGTGATGGATTCTGAGATCGCCGCAATGGAAGAAAGACACAGAAAAGGAAGACGCGTTTTTGAAAAAGCCGGTGATTTCGCACCCGCCTGGGGAATGATCGGGACGCTCGTCGGACTCGTTCTCATGCTCAAAAACTTAAATGATCCGCATACCCTCGGACCGAACATGGCCGTTGCGCTATTGACGACGCTGTACGGAGCGCTGCTTGCCAATTTGGTGTTTATCCCAATCGCGGCAAAGCTTGAAGAAAAACGGAAAGTGAAATTTTCATCAAACAGGTCATGATCGAAGGGGTTGTCGGCATCCAATCGGGCAAAAATCCCCGCAACCTCGAAAGTCAGCTCGTCGTCTTCAGCTCAAGAGAAGACTGGCGTAAAGGACAGCCTGCGAACAAGAAAAAGGGCGCTGTCCATGAAGCTTAGAAAAGAGCGTTTTGAAAGAAGAAACAAACCGGAACATTCCGGCGGTTCACCGAGATGGATGGTGACGTTCGCTGACTTGATCACGCTCATTCTCGTGTTCTTTATCTTGCTTTTTTCGATGTCGCAAATAGACGCGGAAAAATTTCAATCTGCCGTTTCATCGATTCATACAAACGGCGGCGGGGGTGAACCGGCGTCATCAGACAAAGCAAACGAAAATAAAGAACAGGATTTGCTGTTACAAAACGTGAAGACATACATAAAAGCGCATCATTTGAGTTCCAAATTGACGGCGAAGCGCGATGAGCGCGGAGTGGTTCTTGTGCTGCAGGAGGCCGTTCTGTTTCAGACGGGAAAAGCGGATGTGCTGAAAAACGCCGAGCCGGTTCTGCATCAGATCGCGGTGCTTTTAAAAACAATTCCGAATGACATACAGGTAGAGGGCCATACGGACAGCCGCCGGATTTCCACCTATCAATTCCCATCGAACTGGGAGCTGTCTTCTGCAAGAGCGGCGAGTGTGATCCGGTATTTTACCGCGAATGAAGACTTTTCCGCCAAACGGTTTATCTCTGCCGGGTATGCGGATACGAAACCTGTGAAGGACAACAAAAGTCCCGGACATATGAAAGAAAACCGCCGTGTAGAAATTGTGATCAAAAAAACGACCTCCTCATAAGGTCGTTTTTATTTTGTTTTATACCGTTGCTCAGACCGGATGGCAAAAAGTGCTTTTTCCACGGTTTGGGCATTTTTTTCTGAAATTTCTTCTTTGCGGGGAATCGGAGGATATAATTGTTCAGGATCACTCCAAAAAGCGGGCAACGTGCAGGGGGAGTGCTTCTGCCATTTATCAATCCATTTCTGCGGTATGCGCTCCCCGGGATCAATCCCTTTCATCTCAAGCCAAATGCGGCTCCATGCTCTCGGGACGACTCTCCAAATATCGTATCCGCCGCCGCCGACCGCGATCCATCTGCCGCTGCAATATTGATGGGCTAATGAATGAGCGAGCCGCGGGATCTCCTGATAAATGGAGATTGTATTGGACAGGTGTGTCAACGGGTCGTAATAATGGGCGTCCGCACCGTTTTGGGTAAGTATGACATCCGGCTTAAAAAAAGCCGCGATTTCTGAGGCGGCCGTTTTGTAAGCGTGGAGAAAGGAATCGTCCTCTGTGAAAGCGTCCAGCGGAATGTTAAAAGAATAGCCGTAGCCTTGCCCGCTTCCTTTTTCCAGTACCTGCCCCGTCCCGGGAAATAAATAACGCCCGGTCTCGTGAAAAGAAACAGTGCAGACATCAGACCTGTCGTAAAACGTAAATTGAACGCCGTCGCCGTGGTGGGCGTCTGTATCAATGTATAACACTTTTGCCCCGTAGTTCTTCTGGATGTATTGGATGGCCACGGCGCTGTCATTATAGATACAAAAGCCTGACGCCCTGCCGCGGAAGCCGTGGTGAAGGCCGCCTCCTAAATTGCAGGCGTGCCTGGCTTGTCCCGTCATGACGTAATCAGCCGCCGTTAAGGTGCCGCCCACCAGAAGCGACGCAGCTTCATGCATGCCGGCAAAAACGGGGGTGTCTTCCGTTCCGAGACCGTAGCTTTCTCCTTCTGCGGCAGGGAGCCGGCCCGCACCCGCAAGTTCCACCGCCTGTATATAATCCTCTGTATGAACGAGAGCCAGCTCTTCTTTAGAGGCCGTGCGCGGAATGACGATGTCTCCTTCGTCAAACGCGTCCGCCGCCTGAAGCAGATCGTATGTTAAAAGCACGCGCTGCTGATTGAACGGATGATCCTGATGAAATTGATACGTCTGATAAGAAGGCGAGTAAACAAAAACGCTGTCTTTCATGGCTGATCCCTCAAATGCTTCGGCCATAAGACATTGTATCCGGCTTCATGAACGGCACGGATAAAAGGGAGCGGATTCATCGTCTTCACCCGGAAGACGAGAATGTTCGACCCGGCGGAATCATGGGGATAGACGAGCACACTCAGGATTTGAAGCTGAAGATCACGGCACATGCAGCTGAGATCAGCAAGGCTTTTTGTCATATCCGTCACCAGGATTTCCACCTGGGATCCCGGCTGGGCCGCGCCTGTCAGGCTGACGAAAGTCCGGAGCACGTCGGTTTTCGTTAAAATGCCCGTCAGCTTATGGTTTACCGTAATCGGCAGACAGCCGATGCCGTGCTCATAAAAGGAGGCGGATATTTCTTCCACAAAGTCAAGCGGATGGGCGCAGATGACATCCCGCTTCATAATGGTCTCCACTTTGTTTGTCAGAAACGCGCCGCGTTCCTTTTGTTCAAAGCTGCCGGGGCCGGCCTGTTTAATGTCTCTGTCTGTGACAATACCGGTGACGTGCAGCTCGTCGTCGATGACAGGGAGATGGCGGATATGATATACCTTCATTTTCCGGACGGCTGTTTCAATGGAGTCGTGTTTTGAGACGGTGATGACGTCCCGTTTCATGATTTGTTCTGCAATCATCTTTTTATCCCCTTTGTATGTCAGTCAATACATAAATCGCTGATAAAAACGAAGCCTGTCGAACTGTTCAATTGACTCCTGACTGACGTGCCTGCCGATGCGGGCCATCAGACAATTGGCCGGATGAGAGCTGATTTCCGGTTCATCCGTTGCAAACCAGACAAGACCCCCGGCATTCATCATCTTTTCCATGATCTTTCTGTATTCCCACACATCTTTTTCCATTCCTTTTAAATCCCAATGCCAGTAATATTCCGTCGTCATGATGATGTACCGTTCCATCTGTTCATCCATCATGCTGACTGTCAGCAACGTTTTTCCGACAGAACAGCCCCTGTAGCCGGGAGCGACCTCGATCGCACCGAGTTCAAGGAGGTCTTCCATATTTCCGTCAGACCACCGTTCAAGCGGATCAGGATATAAATACGTCACATAGCCGATAATCGTCTGTCCGTCCCTGGCGATAATGATCCGACCTTCAGGAAGCCCGGCGATCTCGATTAACGCTTTGTGCTGTAGATGAGGAAGGCGAAAGGCTGTCAGACCTTCATGAAACTCATACTGTGCTAGGTCCTCTGGAGGAACGGGCCCTTCTACCAATAGAGGGCCGGCTGCTGTCTGAATTGATGAAGAATGGTACGTTTTATGATGTTTCACTGATTCACCGCCTGTCGGTTCTTAATAAAAACACATCTCTCTTAAGCATAACAAAATATAAAGCGTTTTCAATAGTGTTGTAATTTATATTTTAAAAATTGAGAAAACTGTGAACATCTACTATAATTAGTCTATAGATAAGCAAAGGGGGATGTTGCATGAATTTGAAAGCGTTGCCGGCGGAAAAGGGGAATTATCATCTGCGAAATTATGAGGAAACGTACCGCAGCTTCGATTGGAAAGAGGTCGAAGCGGAGTTTTCCTGGCATCAGACGGGGAAGCTGAATGCGGCGTACGAAGCGATTGACCGTCATGCCGAATCATTTCGAAAAAACAAAGTAGCGCTGTATTACAAGGACGCAAACCGGGATGAAAAATATACATTTAAAGAAATGATGGAGGAATCGAACCGGGCGGGAAATGTACTGAGACGGTATGGAAACGTGGAAAAAGGGGACCGCGTTTTTATTTTCATGCCGCGTTCGCCGGAGCTTTACTTTATCATGCTCGGCGCAATTAAAATCGGTGCGATCGCCGGCCCTTTATTTGAAGCGTTTATGGAAGGCGCCGTCAAAGACCGCCTGTTGAACAGCCAGGCAAAGGTTGTCGTGACGACACCTGAACTGGCCGAACGGATTCCGGCGGACAGCCTGCCTGACCTCGAGCATATTTTCATTGTCGGCGGCAGCAAAGAAGCGGGAGATAAAATCATCCATTATGATAAAGCGGCTGAGGGAGAAAGCACGAGACTTGATATTGAATGGATGGACAGAAGAGACGGCTACCTGCTTCACTACACATCAGGATCTACCGGAACGCCCAAAGGTGTGCTCCATGTTCATGAAGCCATGATTCAGCAATACCAGACCGGCAAGTGGGTGCTTGATCTTAAAGAAGACGATATTTACTGGTGCACTGCGGACCCGGGCTGGGTGACCGGGACGGTGTACGGGATATTTGCGCCCTGGCTGAACGGAGCGGCGAACGTGATCGTTGGCGGCAGATTCAGTCCGGAAAACTGGTACGGCACGATTGAGAAGCTCGGTGTCAGCGTCTGGTACAGCGCTCCGACGGCTTTCAGAATGCTTATGGGCGCCGGAGATGAAATGGCATCCAAATTTGACCTTACTTCACTCCGTCACGTCCTGAGTGTCGGAGAACCTCTGAACCCCGAGGTCATCAAGTGGGGACATAAAGTATTCGGCAAGCGCATCCACGACACGTGGTGGATGACAGAAACGGGCGGACAGCTCATCTGCAATTATCCTTGCATGGAGATCAAGCCGGGTTCAATGGGGAAACCGATTCCGGGAGTGGAAGCGGCGATCGTTGACAATCAGGGAAATGAGCTTCCGCCGTACCGGATGGGAAATCTCGCCATTAAAAAGGGCTGGCCGTCGATGATGGATTCCATTTGGAACAACAAAGAGAAATATGATTCTTATTTCATGCCGGGCGGCTGGTATGTTTCCGGAGATTCTGCTTATATGGATGAAGACGGTTATTTCTGGTTCCAAGGCAGAGTCGATGATGTCATCATGACATCCGGCGAGCGCGTCGGCCCGTTTGAAGTCGAAAGCAAACTTGTTGAACATCCGGCGATTGCCGAAGCCGGGGTCATCGGAAAGCCGGACCCTGTCCGGGGAGAAATTATTAAAGCGTTTATCGCGCTCAGAGAAGGGCATGAGCCATCCGATCAGCTGAAGGAGGACATTCGCCTCTTTGTAAAACAGGGGCTTGCCGCGCATGCCGCACCGCGGGAAATTGAATTCAAAGATAAACTTCCGAAAACACGGAGCGGAAAAATCATGAGACGTGTGCTGAAGGCGTGGGAGCTGAACCTGCCGGCAGGCGACCTGTCCACAATGGAAGATTAAAGACGGCGTTGACATCGTATCTTATTTATGTTAAAAATGAGTAAGCTTCATACGAAAAGGTTTTGATTGAGACAAGTAGGATATCTGATTGTTCCAGAGAGCTGATGGCCGGTGAAAATCAGCACATAAGATATGCCGAATACACTCATGAACCGCTTTTGCGAACAAAGCCATTCCAAGGCTTTCAGTAGTGAAAGAACGGACACGGTCCGTTATCAAAAAGAGTGATAAAAGCTTTTTTATGCTTTTTATTAGTAGGGTGGTACCGCGATTATATCGTCCCTTCGTTTTAAACGAAGGGGCGTTTTTTATTTTCATAAACAAAGGAGCAGACAAAATGACTAACTTATTAGAGGATTTATCATTCCGCGGCTTAATCCAGCAAATGACGGATGAAGAAGGACTGAATAAACAGCTGAACGAAGAAAAAATCCGTTTATACTCAGGGTTTGACCCGACGGCTGACAGCCTGCACATCGGACACCTTCTGCCGATATTGACACTGCGCCGTTTCCAGCTTGCAGGCCACCATCCGATTGCGCTTGTAGGCGGAGCGACGGGACTGATCGGCGATCCGAGCGGCAAAAAAGCGGAGCGTACGTTAAATACTCAGGATATCGTTGTCGAATGGTCGCAAAAAATTAAAAATCAGCTTTCCCGATTTTTAGATTTCGAAGCCGGAGAAAACCCCGCTGTCATAGCGAACAACTTTGATTGGATCGGAAAGCTGAGCATCATTGAATTTCTCCGCGACGTCGGAAAGAACTTCGGAATTAACTACATGCTTGCGAAAGATACTGTAAGCTCAAGAATTGAAACCGGAATTTCTTACACGGAATTCAGCTACATGATCCTGCAATCCTACGATTTTCTGAATCTGTACAGAGAAAAGAACTGCAAACTCCAAATCGGAGGCAGTGACCAGTGGGGCAACATCACGGCCGGTCTTGAACTGATCAGAAAATCAGAAGAAGAAGGGGCGAAAGCTTTCGGTCTTACCATTCCGCTCGTCACAAAAGCTGACGGCACGAAATTCGGCAAAACGGAAGGCGGCGCCATTTGGCTTGATAAAGAAAAACATCGCCGTACGAATTCTACCAGTTCTGGATCAATACAGATGACCGCGACGTCGTCAAATACTTAAAATACTTTACTTTCTTGTCAAAAGAGGAAATTGAAGCTTATGCTGAAAAAACGGAGACGGCTCCTGAGAAAAGAGAAGCGCAGAAACGTCTCGCTGAAGAGGTGACGGTTCTTGTACACGGCCGCGAAGCGCTTGAGCAGGCCGTTCATATCTCCCAGGCGCTGTTCAGCGGCAATATTAAAGAGCTTTCCGCTCAAGACGTCAAGGTAGGATTCAAAGATGTACCTTCGTTTGAAAAAGACCGCTCTGAAGAACTGTCTTTAGTAGACGTGCTAGTGGAATCTAAATTGTCGCCTTCAAAACGGCAGGCCCGCGAAGACATTCAAAACGGAGCTGTTTACATTAACGGCGAGCGCCAGACGGACATCGGGCATCTTCTGACTGCGGAAGACCGCATTGAAGATCAATTTACCGTACTGCGCCGCGGAAAGAAAAATACTTCCTGATCACGTACTGAAAATAAAAGCAGTCCGGCCGCTCCATGCGGCAGGCTGCTTTTTTATGTTTTGTGAATACTGCACGGGGAAATGAGTACAGTACATAGTATAAGCAAAACAGGGAAGGGGTGCTGCGCCGTGAATTTCATGTTTACCATCGCCAAAGAAAGATTGCAGCGGGATCATTGGGAACAGCAGCAAAGCATAAACGCCGAAGCCGAGGAATCAGAGATGGAAGAAGAAAATCCGACATCATAAAGGTAAAGCCTCCATTCTGCGGAATGGAGGCTTTTGATTGTCACCATATCAGTCTGACGGCGGCCATCAGCACGACTCCTGTGATGACCGTGATGGATAAGCTTTTTGTCAGCATCGCACAAAGCAATGTCGGGATGAGAACGATCATTGCTTTCCAATCAAAGGTCAAAGCGCTGTTTGTTTTCACAATCATGCTTTCCGTTACCAGAGCCGTCAAAATGCAAAGCGGAATAAAGGAGAGCCATTTTAAAGCCAATTCAGGCATCTGAATGTTCCGGACAAATATAAACGGAACAATGCGCGGCACAAGTGTAACAATCATGCAGCCGAGTATAATCCAGATCATTTGTGTGCTGATGCTCATTTGTCCGTCACCACCCCGATCGTTGCCACAATCACGGTTGAGACGATGACCGCGATGTGTGACGGGACGAAATACGATAACAAGACCATAAAAATGATCATATAGAGAATTAAGGAGAGGCTGTGCTTCAGCTTTTCCGAAGCGGATGACTGCAATTGCAGCACAAGCAGCGCCGCGAACATAGCGGGCAAAGCAAAGTCCAGGCCGAGCGCGTAAGGATCAGATATCCATTGCCCGAGAAGCCCGCCCATCACGCAGGAAATAACCCAGCACATGTAAGCGGTTATATTGAGGCCGTTCATCCACTTATCGTATAACCTGCCGTTTTGAGCCGCTTTGTTCACCGCTACCCCGAAAGATTCGTCAGTAAGCAGAGCCCCGAAGCCGATATTTTTTGCCAGAGAGTATTTCGTGAAATACGGCGCGATGGTCAGGCTCAGCAGAAGGTGCCGCAGATTGACGATAAACGTCGTTAAAATAATGGCGGAAATCGGACTCCCGGAAACAAGGAGCGAGCAAATAATAAATTGGGCGGCGCCGGCATAGACACACAAAGATAACAAACAGATTTCAAGAATGCTTAGATGAGAGGCAACGCCGACGATGCCGAAAGCAAAACCGATGCTCATATAGCCCAGCAGCGTAGGCACACAATCCCGCACCCCCTGTAAAAACGTATCGTTCATTTCCCGGGAAACGGCGGTTTTTTGCACTTCTGTGTTAATCATTTTTTAAACTCCTTTCATAGAGATTATAATGATAACGACTAATGAAAAAATCAAAGAAAATACGGTTCACATTTATATGAACCGATTTCCGGTGACGACATGAAATAACGAATGGTTTTGTTTCATCAGGCCTTCAACTTTTTCAGCCCCGACTTCTTTCACAAGCTCTGCGAACATCAGATCGTGCCTCATATATTCCATGGCCACGAGAACGAGAGCGGGATCTTCTGATTTAATGGCCCAGGCATTCGTCTGCGGAGAAAAATTGGCGATTAAGACTTCTTTATTATCTCGGGCAGCTATCGTTAATCTTCCGCCCATCCGTTTCTCCGCCACTTCAGGAGACATATTATGATTTGTCGTATTTCCGAGCTTCACTTCCGGAGGACCGAACACAATCGAAAAGACGGGCAATTGTTCGGCGGCGCGTTTATTAGCGGCTTCTTGAATAAAGGGAATCTGCTGTTCCCAGACAGACAGCCACAACTCTTCCTCGGCTTTTTCAATCATATCCTTCATCTCATTGATGACATGATCATTCGTGCTGATGCGGCGGATGACATTCATCTCCTGCTCGCTTTCCAGCGCCAATAACTTTTCCTCAAGGTAGCCGAATGAGTTCTCGAAATCGTGCCGGAGCCGGTCGATTAATTCCTTTCCGGCCAGCGGGGCATATGTAACCGGATCAGACGGTACAATATGGACAGCGCCTTTATCAACTAATTTCCCCAATACCTCATAGATCATTGAGCGGGGGACGCCTGACCTTTTGCTGATTTCATATCCGGTAACAGGCGAGTGTTTCAACAAGCCGATATATGCTTTACATTCATATTGAGAAAATCCAAACTTCTGTAATTCTTTCAGAACATCGTCCATAAACATCCTCCGTAGTGGTTATTCATGAAACTACTATAATGTAAGCGGTTATATCTTGTCAATGGGACTTGAGTGCTGAAAGAAAGGTTTGCCTGTTTTGTCGCTTTCCAACTTAGTTTATGGTGAGTTACATGTATGGCTTTTGTGAAAAACGTTGTCGTAGACCCACACGAATGCCGTTTGATACGATAAATACAAGAAGTCAAAAAGAGGAGGATCACGGTGGAAAACACCTCTAAAATCGCTTTTTTATCGGTTATAAGCAATTCCCTGGTCGTCATGCTCAAAATAGTGGTGGGGATCATAACCGGATCTGTCGCGATACTTTCTGAAGCCATTCATTCTTTTTTAGATTTGATTGCCGCCTTCATCGCCTTTATCTCCGTCAGGATTTCAAAAAAGCCGGCTGATACAGGGCATCCGTACGGTCATGGAAAAGTCGAGAATCTGTCGGGGACCATCGAGACGATTCTGATTTTTGCGGCAGGGATTTGGATGATATATGAATGCGTTCAAAAACTGGTGAACCCGGCGCCGGTTCATCTGCCCGTATTGGGAATTGTTGTGATGCTTGCGGGGGCTCTCATTAATTTGATCGTTTCGAAGTTCGTAAAAAGAGAAGCCGAAAAGGTTAATTCCGTGGCAATGAAATCAAATGCCCTGCATTTACTGACTGACGTGTACACATCATTAGGCGTAGCGGCAAGCCTTTTGGTCGTTACCTTAACGGAGTGGTACATACTTGATCCCATTATAGGTATGGTGCTGGCGGTGTATATCATATATGAAGCGTTTAAATTAATGAAAGAAGCATTCCCGCCGCTGATTGATACCCGTTTGTCGGAAGAGGAAGAAAAAACAATTTTAAAGATTATCGAAACATTTCAACAGGAATTTATTGAAATTCACGATTTTCGTACAAGACGCTCCGGCCCGCAAGAGTATATTGATTTTCACCTGGTCGTAGCCTCTCACGTGACGATTAAAGACGTGCACGACCTGTGTGACCGCATTGAAAGAGATATTACGAATGAATTCAAACAAGCACAGGTAATGATTCACCCCGAGCCGGAGAGCGAGAGGAAGAAATAAATCGATCTTATGTTTGCGTTTGTTCCCGGCAAAATGCCTGCAAAAGGCCCGTTCCCACGGGTCTTTTGTTGTATAAATGTCCATTTCTCGCTCATATGAGAGAGAAGCTTATACACGTGAGGGGTACATTTCATACGTTATGTTGTAAAGAAAAGGGAGGTGAACAGAATTGAACGCTATTTCTGTTAAAGAAATTGAACATGGAGTTGCCGTTGCGGAAAGAGAAGGTTTAGGGGAGTATTTATACCAAGAACCGGTTTCCAAAAAATGTTCGGGCCGTTCCCGCAGCAGAAAACGGACACACCGTTCCCGCAGCAGAAGACGGAGTCATCACCGGACACACCGCTCCCGCAGCAGAAGACGGAGCCATCACCGGACACACCGCTCCCGCAGCAGAAGACGGAGCCATCACCGGACACACCGCTCCCGCAGCAGAAGACGGAGCCAT
>NZ_ANAT01000008.1:0-62493 GCF_000411595.1 Paenibacillus lentimorbus NRRL B-30488
AGTCTTTTTTTATTGTTTAGAATCCATAATCAATGTAATCGGCCCGGAATTCGTCAGCTGAACATCCATCATGGCTCCGAATATTCCGGTTTCCACTTTGACTCCTTTTCCCCGAAGGAGTTCGTTCCACTTTTCATAAAGAAGCACAGCCTGATCCGGTTTAGCCGCATTCATAAAATTCGGGCGTCTCCCTTTCTTCGTTTCGCCGTAAAGCGTAAACTGGGAAACGGATAAAATCTCCCCGCCCGTATCCAAAAGCGATAAATTCATCTTGCCGCTTTCATCATCAAAAATCCGAAGATTCACGATTTTATCCGCCAAGTAAGCGGCATCTTCTTCTGTATCTTCATGAGTGATACCGACAAGCGCCATAATACCGGGTCCGATCCGGCCGGCGACAGCGCCGTCAACCGTCACACTCGCTTCTGTTACACGCTGAACAACTAATTTCATAGCAAGCTCCTTTTAGTTCATTACCCGGCGGACTGAATAGATGTCTCTGATCTGTTTAATCCGCTCGACCACTTTGTGCAGATGATTGATGTTTTGAATAAAAATCGCCATATGAATCGTAGCGACTTTATTGCGGTCGGATTTGCCGGAGACAGAGGAGATGTTGGTTTTCGTTTCATTTACGGCTTGGAGCACCTCATTTAAAAGCCCGAGACGGTCATACCCCAAAATCTCAATCTCAACGTTATATTCTTTGCGCCTTTGAACCTGTGATTCATGCTCCCATTCAACGGGGATCAAACGTTCCTGCGCTTCATTCGTTTTGACGTTCGGACAGTCATCACGGTGAACGGATACACCGCGCCCTTTTGTAATAAAACCGACAATATGGTCGCCCGGCACCGGATTGCAGCATTTCGACAAGCGGACGAGAAGGTTGTCAATGCCTTTTACGCGCACACCCGCTTCCCGTTTTCTCCCTTGCGGATAATGTTTCGGCTCGGAAGTGACTTCCTGAACGATTTTTTCCTGCTCTTCCTGGTCACGCAGCTTCCGTTCTTTTTCGGTGAGCCTGTTGGCCACCTGAAGAGCGGTAATGCCGTTATACCCGACCGCCGCGTACATATCCTCTTCATTTGAGAAATTGAACTTGTCGGCAACTTTTTGAAGATTTTCGAGTGTTAAAACATCTTTCACTTCAAAATCAAGATTTTTAATTTCTTTCTCGACAAGCTCACGGCCTTTTTCGACGTTTTCTTCCCGGCGCTGTTTCTTAAAGAATTGGCGGATTTTGTGTTTCGCCTGGGACGTCTGCGCCAGTTTGACCCAGTCTTGGCTCGGACCGTAAGAATGCTTGGACGTCAGAATCTCGACGATGTCGCCCGTCCGGAGCTTATGGTCAAGCGTCACCATTTTTCCGTTCACTTTCGCCCCGATTGTTTTGTTGCCGATCTCCGAATGGATCCTGTAGGAAAAATCAATCGGCACAGAGCCTGACGGCAGTTCAATGACATCGCCTTTTGGCGTAAATACGTATACCATGTCAGAAAACAGATCGATTTTCAGCGATTCCATAAATTCTTCCGCATCGGTAGACTCGTTTTGGAATTCCAGAATTTCACGGAACCAGGACAGTTTTTTCTCAAATGTCGCTTCTTCGTTTGCAGCCTTGCCTTCTTTATATGCCCAGTGTGCGGCCACCCCGTATTCAGCGATCTCATGCATCTCAAACGTTCTGATCTGCACTTCCAGCGGATCGCCTTTAGGCCCGATTACGGTCGTATGCAGAGACTGATACATATTCGGCTTAGGCATCGCAATATAATCTTTGAATCTGCCCGGCATCGGCTTCCAGCACGTATGAATAATGCCGAGTACGGCGTAGCAGTCTTTAATGCTTCCGACAAGAATACGGACGGCGAGCAGATCATATATTTCATTGAACTGTTTATTTTGCAGCGCCATCTTGCGGTAAATGCTGTAGATGTGCTTCGGACGTCCTGAAAAGTCCGCTTTAATATTCACTTCTTCAACGCGTTTTTTCACTTCATTGACAACCTCTTCGACATAAAGTTCGCGTTCCGCGCGCTTTTTCTTCATGAGGTTGACGATTCTGTAATATTGCTGAGGATTCAAATAACGGAGAGCGGTGTCTTCCAGCTCCCATTTGATCTTAGAAATCCCGAGCCGATGGGCCAGCGGAGCGAAAATCTCCAGCGTCTCATTTGAAATTCTCCGCTGCTTTTCCTGCGGAAGATGCTTTAACGTCCGCATATTGTGAAGGCGATCCGCCAGCTTGATCAATATGACTCTGATATCCTGAGCCATAGCGACAAACATTTTTCGATGGTTTTCCGCCTGCTGCTCCTCTTGAGATTTATACTTAATTTTACCGAGCTTCGTCACACCGTCGACAAGCATCGCCACTTCTTCAGAAAATGCTTCCTTCAGGTCGTCGAGGGTGACATCCGTGTCCTCCACCACATCATGCAGAAATCCGCCCGCAATTGTGGAAGGGTCCATTTCCAGATCGACGAGGATCCCCGCCACCTGAATCGGATGAATGATGTACGGCTCACCTGATTTGCGGTACTGTTCGCGATGCGCGTCTTGCGCATACAGGTAAGCTTTCTCAACAAACGCAATCTGCTCCTCCGGCAGATAAGTGCGCGCTTTATCTATTACTTGCTCGGCAGTCAATACTTGTTCGTTCGCCATGGAATCACCTTTTTTAAATGTAAACTGTATTAGTTTATTATCAAGAAAAAAACGAGAGATGTAAAGGGCAGAAGTTCAAAACACCTAAAGAATCTGTCAGGATGATGAAATAATAGGAAAAAAGCACCCTGACACGAGTGCTTTTTTCCATATGCGGTTAATATTTCATTAATGTTAAAATATCGTAATCGTCAAGCTTGTCTCTGCCGTCCAGGTAAGAAAGCTCGATTAAAAATGCAATACCGGCTACGACGCCGCCCAGTTCTTCGACAAGCTTAATCGTTGCTTCGATCGTGCCGCCTGTTGCAAGCAAGTCATCAGTAATCAGCACGCGCTGTCCCGGCAGGATCGCATCTTTATGAATCGTCAGTACGTCTTTTCCGTACTCCAAACCGTAATCGACTTTAATGACCTCACGCGGAAGTTTTCCTTCTTTCCGAACCGGGGCAAAACCGACTCCGAGCGCGTATGCAACCGGACAGCCGATAATAAAGCCGCGCGCTTCAGGCCCGACAACTAAATCAATTTCTTTTCTTTTGCATATTCAACAATTTGGTCAGTGGCGTAACGGTATACGTCGCCTTTGTCCATCAATGTCGTAATATCTTTAAATTGTACGCCTTCTTTCGGGTAATCGGGCACAATTGTTACGTATTTTTTAAGATCCATCTGTTCTATGTCCTCCTCGTACTTTCATAAGCCTCTGAACCTTGATTCATCAGCTTATTCAGCCATTCCTTCAGCTCATGGGCTGCGGAATAATTGAGCTTCTGGTCTAATTCCATCAGCTGCTGTTTTACCTGATAGGTTTGCGAATCTGCCAGGTCGCGTTTTTTCGCGCCGCTCACGACAGACAGCACACCATCTTCTATTTTAACAAAACCGAGATCAAAAAACACCTTTGTCATGAAATTGATTGTGTCAATTGACCATCCTCTGTGTCTCGCAAGCTCTGAACCATGCTTGCCGAAGTCAAAAGCGCCCCTTTTCAAGAGAAATGCGTAAAACCACTTGAAATCATTCCGCGATGGAAATGAGGACAGGAAATGTTCTTCATGATTGATAAAAACAAAATAAATCCGTTCCGGCTTCTTTCCGTCAAGCAATTGCTGCAGGCGATCCGCTGACGGCGGCACATCCAGAAAAACGGCATATTTTCCGTCAAGCTGGAGAGCTTTCGCCTCGGATTCCGAAGTGATCTCGGCAAGCTCGCCCGACAGCTCTTTTTCACGGAGCTTCTGAGCGTTTTTTTCGTTAAAGCAGATGAGCACCCGTTTTTCCTTCGGCAGCGCGGTGACCGTATCTTCCCACGTCCGCTTGCCCCGGATATCAAAAAGCTGCCATTCCGGCACCGCAGCATCTTTAATCATCAGCTGGGGCTTCTTTCTGTTGTTCCATTCATTAATGGACATCTCGCCGACAATGGAAATCGTTGATCCGGGAACAACTCCGGCTTCCAGCTCTCCTTTGTTAAAGCCGACGCAGTCAAGGACGGCGGAATCACTTTTCACCGTCATTTTCACGTGGTTTTTATTCGCTCCGGTCAGGCGCACATCATCAAGCACGGCATTTTTCACCATCACATGCGGTTTAGGGTTAAGCATGCCGAACGGCGACAGCATATTCAATTCTGTAATGCTTTCAACGGTTATGTCTTCAACGCCGCAGACAAGATCAACCTCCTGAACGGGAATAAAATCCTCTTCCGTAAGGGTTTCTTCAGCCATTTGATTCAGCCTGTCCCTTAATTCCGCCACATCTTCAGCCTTCAACGTCATTCCGGCCGCCATCGGATGCCCGCCGAAATGAGGAAGAATGTCTCTGCACTGTGAAAGGCTCGTAAAAAGGTTGAAGCCTCTGATGCTTCGCGCCGACCCTTTAGCGATTCCCTGCTCCTCATCTATTCCAAGCACAACAGCGGGCCGGTAAAAACGTTCAGCCAGCTTCGATGCGACAATACCGACGACTCCCGGATTCCAGCCGGCTTTTGCCACTACAATGGCAGACGGGTTTCCGCCTTGCTGCTGAACCATTTCAACAGCCTCTTCGGTCATGGTTTTCACCATTTTCTGCCGCTCTTTATTCAGCCGGTCAATATCCGAAGCCAGTTCCTCCGCTTCAAACTGATCTTCGGTCATCAGCAGGTGAACGGCGGGATCGGCCTGTTCTATTCTTCCGACAGCATTGAGCCTCGGTGCGACCTGAAATCCGATCGTTTCCTCATCAGCTTGTCCGATATCTCCGCCGGAAAGCTTAATCAGAGCTTTGAGGCCCGGCCGATTTGTCGTCCGAAGCCTTTCAATTCCGAGTGACGCAATTAATCTGTTTTCATCATGAAGAGGCACCAGATCTGCAACCGTACCGATTGCCGCCAAGTCCAGCATAGCTTCCGGCAAAGAACCCGTAAGCGCGTGGGCAAGCTTAAACGCCACACCGACGCCGGCCAATTCTTTAAACGGATAGCCGCATCCCGGCTGCTTCGGATGGATGATCGCAAATACGTCAGGAAGCTCGGGTCCCGGCTCATGGTGGTCGGTAATAATGACGTCTAAGCCCAGCTCTTTTGCGACTTCAGCTTCATGGACGGCGGCGATTCCCGTATCCACTGTAATGATCAGCGAAAATCCCCGCTCTTTTATGGAGCGGAAAGCTTGTTCATTCGGGCCGTAGCCTTCTGTAAAACGGTCGGGAATATAAAAGTCAACGTCCGCCGACAGCTGTCTGAGTGCCGTCAGCATCACTGACGTGCTTGTAACGCCGTCTGCATCGTAATCTCCGTAAATCATAATCGGTTCCCCTTGAGAAACCGCCAGTTTTATCCGATCAACTGCTTCCCGCATTCCCTTTAATTCATACGGGTCATAAAAGTCTGCATCCTTTGTATGTAAAAACAGCCTTGCGCTTTCGGCAGTATCAAAACCTCTTTTTACAAGCAGTGATGCCACAAGAGGTGTTATGTCCAATTGTTCTGTGAGTGATTTGACTTTTTCCTGATCCGGCTGCTGGATTTCCCAGCGCATTTTTGACGCTAACATAAATTCACCCCTCAACCACCCTATTATACTAGAGCGGACTGAGGGGTTTCAAATGTTATTCTGATCCTTTTTTCTCTTCAAGCATTTCTTCCGGCGGAGCGGCTGTTTTTTTGCCGTCCGAATCAGCCGTCAATTCACCTGCGGATCTGTTTTCTTTCCGCAGCATTTTAATTTCGCGCTTCAGTTTCATCACTTGAAATATACCGGCTGAAAACACGATCAGCGCTCCCATTAACACAGAGCCTAAAATGACTAAAATCAGCGGCCATTCAGCGGTTCCGAACAGATAATCAACCTCAACCGCCCGCACGTTAATGACAGCAAAGATGGCGACAATCAGAGTAAATAGTAAAGCAAATATAATAGTCCATTGTTTATTCATGCGTCTGCCCCCAATTATTGATTCTTATCTTTTCCCCCGTTTTCCCGGGAGTAAACCCCGGCCTCAGGAAATCCGGGCCGTCAACTGCTCGCGGACCAGCTTTTTCAGTCCGCTTCTTTCTCCCGATATGACGAGGGTGTCCCCTTCTTCAATTACGGTATCAATACCGGGACTCAGCTGTTTTTGCCGGTTTTTCTTCACGATCGCAATAATCTGGACGTTGTAATGTTTCTTGATCTCCAAATCTCCGATTGTACGGCTGACAGCCGGTGCATGAGATTCGGCTTTAAACCACTCAATGACGAGGTCATCAAGCGCGACTTCCACAGATTCCAGCGCTTTCGGCTTATACGTCATCCCGCCTAAAATAGCGGAAATCTGCCTTGCCTCTTCGTCGTTAAATTCAACGGATGCCAAGCATTCGTCATGATCATTCTCATCGAAGTAATAGAGCTCTTTTCTGCCGTCATCATGAAGAATAATACTGATTTTATCGTGATTTTTCGTAATGACTTCTACTTTCTGGCCGATGCCCGGAAGCTCCGACTCACGAACGTTCATAAGAACCCTCCTACATGTTTTTACAATGATGATTGATTATGTAAGCGTATGTCATTATAGCAAATGCAGGTTTTAAGTTCAATGCGGCCTAAAAAAACAGGCTGCCTTCCGGAAGACAGCCTGTTTCCTTTTACTCTTCGATTGATTTTTTCCCTCTAAATTCTTTTCCTTTCCATACAAGCCACAGCTGCGCGGCGATGTAAAGAGAGGAATAAACGCCCGTCAATAAACCGACCAATAAGGCGACGGAGAAGTTTGTAATTGACGATGAGCCCAAAATGAGCAGCACGACGACAACAATCACAACGGTCAAGACCGTATTGATCGAACGTGTAAAGGTTTGCTGCAAACTCAGATTCACGATATGTTCCAGATCGGCAAATGACTTCGGCTTGCGTTTTTTCATCTGCTCGCGTATCCGGTCAAATGTAACAATCGTATCATTTATCGAGTAACCGATTATGGTGAGAATAGCGGCGATAAAGGTTACGTCAACCTCCAGCCTTGTAATGCTGAAAAACGCGACGATAAAGAAAGCGTCATACAGCAGGGATACAATCGCGGCGATTGCCATTCTGTACTCGAAACGGATTGACACGTAAATAATGATGCCGATTGATGCAATTGCCACGGCATATAAAGCATTACGGGCCAGTTCTTTTCCGACTGTCGGCGATACCGTGCTGACGTTCGGTTCAGATCCGTATTTGTCCTTAAAGTACGTTTTGATTTCAGCGATTTTTTCTTTAGATGGCTCTCCGACAAACCGGGCCGCGGCAACATGGTTCTCTTTACCCGAGAGCACGATGTTTTCCGGATCCATGCCGAGAGAGTCAAAGTCTTTTTCAACCTGCTGCGCCGTCAATGCATGATTGCTCTGCACGTCAATCCGCGCACCGCTTGCAAAATCGATTCCCAGGTTGAGCTTAAAGACCAGCAAGATGATAATTCCCGCAATGGTTACAGCGCTTGAGAAAATAAAGAAATATTTTCGTTTGCTCGTGAAATCCCATTTTTGGAATGCCGTATGCGGTTCAGTATTTTCATCCGTTTTTTGAATGTCCATAATATGTTTTTTCTTGACGCCGAACCAGCCTTTTTTCCGGTCAAGCCATCTGCTTTCCACAAGAAGGGCGAGCAGGAATCTTGAAAGGAAGACAGCTGTAATAAAGCTTGTCAGTATTGACAAAATCAGCATCGTCGCAAACCCTTTTACAGAGCTTGTCCCGAAAATAAAGAGCACGACCGCTGCGATGATCGTTGTGATGTTCGCATCAAAGATCGTCGCAAATGACCGTCTGTTTCCTGAACGGAAAGCTGAGCGGACGGATTTGCCGAGTTTCAGTTCTTCTTTTATCCGTTCATAGGTGATGATGTTGGCGTCAACCGCCATCCCGACACCCAAAATGAGCGCCGCAATACCCGGAAGCGTCAGCACCGCCTGCATCCAGTCAAACACTTGAAGCGTAATATACACGTATACAGAAAGCGTAATTACCGCTATGAGTCCAGGCAGTCTGTAATAAAGCAGCATAAATAAGAAAACAATTGCAATACCGATGATGCCGGCCTCTACCGTATCATGCAAAGCCTGCTGTCCGAATTGCGCCCCTACTGAAGTAGAGTATTTTTCGGTCAGTTTCACAGGCAGCGCGCCCGCGTTTAAAATATTGGCCAAGTCCTTCGCTTTTTGAACGGTGAACTGGCCTTCAATCGTGACATCCTTCGTGTTTAATTCCTGGCTCACATTCGGAGCGGATACATATTTCGGATGTTTTTTACCGACTTCTTTTTTAAATGAATCGCCTTTTTGGTAATCAAGCCAGATCACAAGCTGATTATTTGGCGCCATTTTCTTGACTTTTTTCGTCACTTCTCCGAACTTATCCGCATCCTTCAGCTTAACGCTGACAATCGGTTCGTTCGTCGTCGGATCAAAGGTTTGCTTCGCGCCGTTTTCCACGAGATCAGAGCCGTTTAACAGCTCTTTATCATTCGTATCCCTGAACGAGAGCTGCGCTTCCGTTGACAGAATTTCGCGCGCCCTGTTCTGGTTCGTGACGCCAGCCAGCTGAACGCGGATACGGTTATTTCCTTCAATCTGAATGTTCGGCTCGCTTACGCCGAGAACGTTAGCCCGGCGGTTCAGCGCCTGCACCGTGCTGACGAGCACGTCTTTTGTGATTTTATCGCCTTTTTTGACGGGCTGCACATCGTACAGAACTTCAAACCCGCCGCGTAAATCCAATCCTAACGTAATATTATTGGCAGCCGGTTTTGTAAAATACCCCAGCCCTGTGCCGATCAATAATACGATCAGGAAAAACGCAATCAAGCGTCCTTTTTTCATTATGTATTTCCTCCTTAAACCTATGCCGTCAAATCATTATCTCAGCAGTTCATCCAAAGCTTCCTGACCCTCATCGCTTTCCAGCCAATTAGACGACTTAAAAGCTTCAACGGTTGCATAGTTCATAAAATCGCCAATTTTAACTGATAAAATATGACCGGCCAATTCATGCAGCGGCAGTTCCTTTTTCTGTTTCCACTTTTTATGTATTAAGTATGACCATAAACTCTCGTGCTCAACATCATCGTATCCGAGGATTTTGAACTCTTCAAGTTTACTGTACAAGAAAGGCCGCAAATGATCTTTGTACATTTCGGCGGGATGTTTCTCCACTGGGCGCTCGCTCCTTTTTCCATTTTTCTCGAAGACTTGTCATGCTCGGACGACATCGGCGCATATCTTTATTGTATATGATTCCAGGTAGTTTGAGAAGGCAGGGGTTTATAAAATGGCAAAACAGACTTTTTTTAAGGGGCACTCTTATTCTCATCGCAGCCGGGATGATTACGAGAATGCTCGGCTTTGTCAACCGGGTGGTTATCGCCCGGTTTATCGGTGAAGAAGGGGTCGGTTTATACATGATGGCTGCCCCGACATTTTTCTTGGCCACCACTTTGACTCAATTCGGCCTCCCCGTTGCCATCAGCAAACTTGTCGCTGAAGCAAGCGCGCGGGGGGACCGGCAGAAAATGAAACACATTTTAGTGATGTCGCTTACCGTCACTGGGATATTAAGTCTCATCTTCACGCCGCTGTTTTTATGCTTTGCGCCGATTATGTCCGAAACGATGCTGACGGATCAGCGCACGGTTTACCCGCTTCTGGCGATTACGCCCGTCGTGCCGATTATCGCGATCTCCAGCGTGCTGCGCGGTTACTTTCAGGGCAGACAGAATATGAACCCGCTGGCGTTTTCCCAAGTGCTTGAGCAGATCGTGCGGATTTCACTTGTCGCAGTCTGCACGACGGTGTTTCTGCCGTACGGGATTGAATATGCCGCAGCAGGAGCCATGATTTCGTCTGTCATCGGGGAGCTTGCCTCTCTTATTTATTTATTCATTTGTTTTAAAGCAAATAAAACAATCAGAATCAGAAAACAATTTTTCAAGTCGATCGCAAATGGAAAAGAAACCTTCCGCCAGCTGATGAGCGTGTCGCTCCCGACAACCGGAAGCCGCTTCATCGGAAATTTATCTTGGTTTTTTGAACCTATTGTCGTCGCGCAGAGCCTTGCGATTGCAGGAGTGGCCACCGCTGCCGCCACCAGCCAGTACGGAGAGCTGACCGGATTTGCCATGACGGTTTTGACGCTGCCCAGCTTTATAACCTATTCTCTGTCAACGGCGCTTGTTCCTGCGATCAGTGAAGGAATGGAGCAAAAAAAGCTGCAAGTTGTCGAATACCGTCTGGAACAGGCGATGAGGCTGTGTCTTTTAAGCGGAGGCATTTCGGTGGTTATTTTATTCTCTTTCGCTGATGAACTGATGTCCGTCATGTACGGATCAACTAATGCGGCGGTATTTGTTAAAGTGATGGCGCCGTTTTTTCTGCTTTACTATTTTCAGGGGCCCCTTCAGGCGGTGCTGCAGGCTCTCAATTTAGCCGGGGCCGCCATGATGAACAGTTTTATCGGCGCCGCTGTCAAAACCGGCCTAATTTTTGTTTTGGCGACCAGGCCTTCCTTGGGCATCATGGGCGCCGCACTTGCGATTGTAACGGGGATGGTCCTTGTCACCCTGCTGCATGCGGCCACCGTAAGCAAGGTGCTTCCGATCAGCATTAAAATAAAAGAATACGCGCTCTGTTTTGCCGTCATATTCATTTGCGGTTATGTCAGCCGCATTATCAAGCACGCCGTTCATTTTTCAGGATCAGAGGCTGTTAATCTCACAGGCTGGATTGCAATGACGGCGGCTTTGTACATTGCGCTTCTTCTGTTATTCAGGCTGATTAAAAGGGAAGAGCTGATCCGTATTCCGGTCATCGGCAAGTTCGTGACGCGGTGAAACCGATTTATGGCTCCCCTTTTTCATCTTTAAGATCAATAAAAAAAGCGCCGTCCGTAAACGTGCAGAATGATATAACCGAAAGATCGCGATATCCTCTTTTTGCTAAATTTTTTTCAAGCCAGTGTTTATCTTTCCCGATTCTGTCCAGATGCTCGTTCTGAATGACCCCGTCAACGATAAGCGATGTTTCCATCTGCTTATCCTTATTGTTTTCTTTTTGACGACTGACAGTTTGCCCGAAGACTCCAAAATGGCGTATGACACGTCAGAGATTCTATCGATGTTATTCTCCCTCAGCTGCATAAGAAGATCGTCAAAATTGTAGCGCTGCGATCTCATCGCCCGTTCATCAATTTTTCCCTGTTTTATAATAATGGTGGGTTTTCCGTCAAGCAGCTGCCGTATTTTTTGGCTTTTGAGCGAAATAAAAGCAAGGCTTACTTGAATAATCATTAAAACGACAATCGGCACAATTGTATGCAAAAGCTTATCTTTTACATTTTCAATTGCCAATACGGCAATCTCGGCAATCATAATGGAGACGACAAGGTCTAAAATGCTCAGTTCTCCGATTTCCCGTTTTCCCATCAGTCTGAAAATCACAAGAATGATAAAATAAAGCACAATCGTACGAAACGTAATAATGAAAATATCTTCCATATCGCACCTCCAACGGTCATAGCATTTGCCATCGGCTCTGAATTATGTAATAAACGGGCTGAACATCATGCATTTACGTCTAATTCGAACATTCAGAGAATACATTTAGAAAAAGACGGGCTCCGGCTTGTCATATATCAGGCCGCAGAGCGGAGAGGAGATAAAAATGGAAGAAACGAAACAAGTGGGAAGAGGCGTTTTGTACGGCTTAGTGGCTATTTTTGCGGTGATGCTTCTTACGAGTTTGGCGATTTCGCTTTTACTGACGGTTACCTCAATGGAAGAATCATCTTTCAGCTGGCTGATCACCGCGCTTTCTTTTCTTTCTTTATTTGCGGGAGGTTTTATATCGGGCGGCAAAGCGAAGGAAAAGGCTGGATGATCGGAGCGTTAACCGCCGTCTGTTTTTCATTAATCATCTTGCTGTTTCAATATTTAGGGTTCGGAAAAACGTTTACATCCGGTCAGCTTTTATTTCATCTCGGCTTTTTGGGAGTCAGTATGCTGGGCGGCATTTTCGGAGTGAATTTGAAAGGAAGCAGATCAGCGTAATAAAAAAAGAGCGGATTCTCCGCTCTTTTTTTGTATGTATGAGCTTCGCTGTTATTCAGCGGAAGCTTCTCTGATTGCGCGGCGGTCAAATGTTAAACGGGTGTTATCACCTGTTTTAATGACGACCTTGCTTTCATCAATTGAATCAACAGTGCCGTGCAATCCTCCGATTGTCACCACTGAATCCCCTTTTTTCAGCTCTTCCTGCATCTGGCGTACGGCCTTCTGCTGCTTTTGCTGCGGACGGATGAGCAGGAAATAAAGCACTGCAAACATTAAAATAATAGGAACGATTGTGCCTAAAGTACCCATCTGTTTCCCTCCTTTCAAGAATGGTTTTATTTAGAAGCTTTTCGCATTTGGCTTATTATAGCCGTAACGCTCAAAGAACTCTTCTCGGAAATCACCAAGACGATCCTCCCGGATGGCTTGTCTGACCTGCTCCATTAAGTGTAACAGAAAATGAAGGTTATGGTAAGTTGTTAATCGAATTCCAAACGTTTCATTACAGCGGATCAAATGTCTGATGTAAGCGCGGGAGTAATTTTTGCATGTATGGCAGCTGCACTCTTCGTCAATCGGACGGAAATCACGCTCATATTTGGCGTTTTTCATATTCAGACGCCCTTCATTCGTAAACACCGTGCCGTTTCGGGCAATCCGGGTCGGCAGTACGCAGTCAAACATATCCACGCCGCGGATGGCGCCGTCAATTAAGGCATCCGGTGAACCCACACCCATTAAATATCTCGGCTTGTCCTTCGGTAAAAGCGGAGTTGTAAACTCAAGCACTCGGTTCATGACGTGCTTCGGCTCGCCGACAGATAATCCGCCTATGGCATACCCCGGAAAATCAAGCGAAACCAAGTCTTTTGCACTTTGTGTCCGCAGGTCTTCGTATTCTCCGCCCTGTACGATCCCGAACAGACCCTGCTCATCTGAGCGCCCGTGCGCCTCCAGGCAGCGTTCCGCCCAGCGGCTGGTCCGTTCTACAGAGCGTTTCATGTAATCATACTCTGCCGGATACGGCGGACACTCATCAAACGCCATCATGATATCAGAGCCGAGGGCGTTTTGAATTTCCATCGCTTTTTCCGGAGATAAAAACAGCTTGTCTCCGTTTAAGTGATTGCGGAAATGAACGCCTTCTTCTTCTATATTACGAAACTTGCTCAATGAAAAGACCTGAAAACCGCCGGAATCTGTTAAAATCGCGCGGTCCCAGTTCATAAACTTATGAAGCCCGCCCGCTTCTTTTACAATGTCGTGTCCCGGGCGGAGCCATAAATGGTACGTATTGCTTAAAATAATGCCCGCATCCATAGATTTCAGCTCATCCGGAGACATCGTCTTTACCGTAGCAAGCGTGCCGACCGGCATAAATACAGGCGTCTCAAAGGAGCCGTGGGGCGTATGAACTCTGCCCAGCCGCGCTCCCGTTTGTTTGCATTCCTTTATAAATTCATAACGTATCGGTTGTTCAGCCACTTTGTATGAGGCCTCCTGTCATTCAAATTAGATAATCAGCATGGCGTCGCCAAAGCTGAAGAAACGGTATTCCTCTTCTACCGCATGACGGTAGGCGGAAAGAACATGCTCTCTGCCGGCAAGCGCAGAAACGAGCATGATAAGGGAAGATTTCGGCAGATGAAAATTGGTGATCATGCCGTCAATCGCTTTAAATTCATATCCCGGATAAATGAAGATGGACGTCCAGCCGCTTGAAGCGGTAAATACGCCGTCATGTTCGCCGGCAATGGTTTCCAGGGTGCGCGTTGATGTCGTCCCGACCGACACGATGCGCCCTCCCGCCTTTCTGACCTCGTTTAAAGAGGCGGCGGTTTCTTCCGTCATTTCATAAAATTCCGCGTGCATGTTATGCTCTTCCACATCATCCGCACTGACTGGGCGGAATGTGCCGAGTCCCACATGAAGTGTGATAAATTCAATCCGCACACCCTTTTGCTTCAGCTCGTCCAGAATCTCTTCCGTAAAATGAAGTCCGGCCGTCGGAGCTGCGGCAGATCCGATTTCTTTTGAAAAGACGGTCTGATACCGTTCTTTATCATCAAGCTGCTCTTTAATATAAGGAGGCAGCGGCATTTCACCGAGTGATTCAAGCACTTCGTAAAAAATCCCGTCATACCGAAATTCTATTTTTCTGCCTCCGTGATCAAGCTCCTCCGTGCAGACCGCTGTCAGCCGGCCGTCGCCAAATGTCAGGACCGTTCCTTTTTTTACGCGTTTCGCCGGCTTTACGAGCGTTTCCCATGTGTCATTTTCTTCCTGTTTTAATAACAGAAGCTCCACTTTCGCTCCCGTATCTTCTTTTGTGCCGAATAATCTTGCAGGCAGCACACGGGTATTGTTCAAGACGAGACAATCCCCTTCATTAAAAAAGCTTACAATCTCTTTAAATGAACTGTCCGTCAGCCCGCCCGTCTGTTTGTCGAGCACCATCAGCCGCGATGCGTCACGCTCTTTCAGCGGCACTTGGGCAATGAGGCGTTCAGGCAGTTCAAAATCAAATAAATCGACTTTCATCATTTCACCTTTATTCTGTCTATTGTTATTTCATTCTGCCGAAAAAATTAAGCAGAATGGATAGTATCACACTGATCACAATACAAGTGACAACGGGAAAGAAAAATGTAACATTTCCCTTCTTAACGAAAATATCTCCGGGCAGCCTTCCGACAAAGTGCCAGACTGCGCCGGCAATAAGCAAAACGGCACCGAGAACCATGAGAACCTTCGGAAAGTCAGTCACGGGCGGGCGCCTCCAATCGAAAATGTTCATACACAGCCGGAGTCACGACCCGTCCCCTCGGCGTCCTCTGGAGAAATCCGATCTGCAGCAGATACGGTTCGTACACATCCTCTATTGTATGCGGTTCTTCGCCGATTGTCGCGGAAATCGTATCAAGGCCGACGGGACCGCCGCTGAATTTTTCGATCATGCCCATCAGCAGCTTATGGTCGATATGGTCAAGGCCGAGCGCATCGACTTGAAGACGTTCGAGCGCGTCGTGAGCGATTTCTTCCGTGATGCGGCTGTCGCCGAGCACCTGGGCAAAATCTCTCACCCTTCTGAGAAGCCGGTTTGCAACCCGCGGCGTTCCCCTTGACCGTCTGGCGATCTCCAGAGCCGGAGCTTCTTCGATATCCACTTCAAAAACGTCAGCCGTTCTTGACACGATATCTGTCAGCTCTTCCTGCGTATAGTATTCAAGGCGCGACAGCACCCCGAACCGGTCTCTGAGCGGTGCGGTCAATAATCCGACCCTTGTCGTCGCTCCTACAAGCGTGAAAGGGGGAAGGTCGAGACGGACGGAGCGGGCGGACGGGCCTTTTCCAATGACGATATCAAGGCAGAAATCCTCCATCGCCGGGTACAGCACTTCCTCAATCGAGCGGTTCAGCCTGTGAATTTCGTCTATAAACAGCACATCCCCTGGTTCGAGCGCCGTCAAAATGGCTGCCAAATCTCCCGGTCTTTCGATGGCGGGACCTGACGTCGTCCGCATCTCCACACCCATCTCATTGGCCACGATAGACGCAAGCGTTGTTTTCCCGAGACCCGGAGGCCCGTATAAAAGAACGTGGTCCAGCGTTTCCTGCCTCATTTTCGCCGCATCGATAAACACGCGCAGATTTTCTTTCACCTTCTTTTGGCCGATATACTGGGCGAGATTCTGCGGCCTGAGGCTTTGCTCGATTATTGATTCATGGCTGTCTGCTTCACTTGAAACGAGCCGTTCATCCATGAACATCACCTTACTTTAATAATTTTTGCAATGCTTTTTTCACATATTGATCTGTTGAAAGCGCCGTTTCCTCTTTTAAGTGAGGAAGCACTTTTTTTAATTTCTTTTTCGGCGTAGCCGAGAACCCTAAGCGCTTCAAGCGCCTCGTCAAGCGCCGTTTCAGCCTCTTGTTTTTCAATGCGCGCTTCATGATTGAACAGGTTGTCAATCATTTCAGGCACGACGTCTGCCAGTTTGCCTTTCAAATCAAGAATAATCTGCCGCGCCGTTTTTTTGCCCACACCCGGAAATTTCACCAAAAAGGCTTCATCTTCCTGTTCGATCGCTTCGATGACGGCTCCGGGGTCACCGGAACCGAGGATGGCGAGGGCCCCTTTCGGCCCGATGCCGGTGACGTTCAGCAGCTTTGTGAAAAGCGCTTTTTCTTCCCGGGTTGAAAAACCGTACAAAGAAAAGGCGTCTTCTTTTATATGATGATACGTAAAAATGGTCTCTTGATTGCTTACCTTATAAATAAACGGATTCGGAGTGAAGACCTGATAGCCGATTCCGCCGTTTTCAATCACGATGTATTGGGGAGATACATAATCAATCGTCCCCTTCACGAATTCAATCACACCTATTCACCTCTTTGACTGCTTATCATTGTAACACAAAAACAGCCAAAGTCTTATAGAAAAGTTAACGTATGTTCGCTTTGACACCTTCCGTTCAGAAAAAAAAGACATGTGTCACATGTCTTGCGTCAAAGTCAGCCGCTGTAAGTCTTAATATGATCGATCACGCTCTCAAACTCCGCTTTTGTCCTGTACGGTATGCCGTGTTCCAAGTGCTTTTGCAATCGGCTTTCCAGCCTTTCTATATCAATCTGGAAGAAAGATTGAATCGGCTCGGCCAGCGATCCGGGACGGCCGTGAAAAGTGGAGATGACGCCTCCGTCCGTGACGCCGATATAACCGTTAACCTTACTGAGCGGAGAAATGTCATCAACATGCTTACGGAAAAGGACGAAGCCTTTTTTCTGCTCAACGAGCGTCCAGCCCGCATATGCGGCCCAAAAATCCTCCATCGCCAAAACGGTTTCATCCGTATGTTCGATGCCGACATCACCGTCCAGATAGACCTTTTCCAGCTGGACGTGCACCCGAAGCGGCCCGTAATGCTCAACCTCCGCCCCGTATGCGCCGTTTCCTCCGCAAATCAGGACTGCAGCCGATAAGATAAGCATAAACAATAGACGAGCACCGCAAATTCGTTTCACCAATAACACCTCTTTATTCAATCAAACTCTTGATGCTAGTTTGACCAAAGATGCCGGTGCTTAACCGTTTTCTTTCATTTGTCTGTTTCAGCCGAAAAAAAGCAGCCTCTATATGAGGGCTGCCCCGATGATTATGCCCGGCCGGCTGAAATCAGTTTCATTTGTCCGGGCGTCAGTTTGAGCCGGTATCCCCTTACGGTCAGATACACAGTTTTTTCTCCGCGGCTTTTGTCATGCTCCGTTTTTTTCATTCCGGCCCCTCCGTTACGTTTTATTACTTTTATGTTAACACCGCAACATAAAGAGCGTTTTAAGAATATGTAAAGAAATGATGAAGCTTTATCCATAAAAATACTGCCGGATGAAATCATCCGGCAGTCCTGTTTAACGGCTGTTTCTGTTCATGTCTTGCAGCTTTGTAAAAGTAGCGTTGTCGGTAAACACTTGAATTGTACGGCCATCCGCAAATTTTTTGGCCGCATGTTTGACATGTTTATCATCATTTTTCGTAAAAGGATGATTTGTTCTGACGGCAATGACGACTCTCGTGTCAGTCACGATGACCTGACTATCCTGTACACCTTTTACTTTTTTCACGCGGTTTGCAACTTTTGCCGCCAGCCTGATGTTTTCGGCGTTGTCATACCCATTATAAGACATTGCTGCCGGCGGCGTATTGACATTTCGGCCGTTATATGTGCCGTCCGTTGTTAACGGAACCCCGTCATTAGGCGCATACTGGTCGGACACGTTTGTCGTATTATGACGGCCGTTTCGGTTTTCCATCATTTCAGAAACCGGTCCTTGATGGTCCATTCCGTACTGGCGTCTGCCGTTATCATTATCATTCGAATAATATCCGACCGGACGTGTTGACTGATTGTAGCGTCCGTCATTCATGGCATTATTTGCTCCGCATGCCGTTAAGCTTGCCGTCACGGCTAAAACGCCTGCGATCGTCATCAGTTTTTTACCCAATGGAAAAACCCCCCGTGGATTCATCGCTGTTTGAGCGTTTTCCGCTCATGTTTAGGATGTGCGGCCGACGGCGGGTTTAAGCTTGTCAGTTATGTCCATTCCTCAGTTGGACATAAAAAAGGAACGACATACATCGTCCCGAAACATTAATCTTCTTCTTCCTCCGGCCGTCCGAATACTTGATTTGGACTCGGCTGATTCGGCGCGGCATTAGGATTTGCTCCGCCGTAAGGCATAAAATATCCGGCGTTTGCACCCACATTCGGATACGGCTGCACAGGCATATTTGCGTGATGGTGATGTGAACCGTGGTGATGATGGTGGTGGTGATGTGAATCATGGCAGCCGCAATCATCATCCTTATATTTTCCATCATGATGAGGCGCGTTTGCGTAATGTGACGAATATCCGCCGTAATACGGCATTTGACCGTACGGAGCACCGCCGAAACCTGATGCAGAACCATCATAATGCTCTGCATTTTCATGGGCCTGGTTCTCATATTCACCGTAACCCGCTTGCGGCCCAAATCCCGGATGATGGAATCCGTGATGATGGAATCCGTACGGTAACGGCATCGGCATTACCGGAAAGCCTCCAAAACCTCCTCCAAAACCGCCGAAACCTCCGCCTACCGGGAAGCACGGATGGCATAGTCCCGAACCCGGCAGCATCGGTGTCACCGGAACCGGACAAGGACAAGGCATGCACGGCATCGGGTAATGCATAAAAGGCGGTTCAACGGCCGGCATATTCGGAAACGGGACATTCGGAATGTTTGGCATGTTCGGCAGATGATAAGCGGCGTTTTCTTCTTCCATCTTACCGGCTTCAGGCGCCTTCGGCATATTCGGGTAATTCGCGTTTTCCATGTTGATCATTTCCTCCTGTTGTGGAATGTTATTGTCATGCTCTTTTTCTTTCGGCTCGACAAAATGTGTCACCGGTTCCTCCGGCTTAGGAGGCGACCACGGCTGAAACAGCTGATTGGACGGATAATATTGGTTCATATCAGCTTCCGGCAGCACATTTTCATGCTTTTCAGGGATTGGCGGCACATACGGAATTGACGGCTTCGGTTCTTCCGGTATGGTGTCTTCAATGTCCACAACTGATTTCGGTTTTTCTTTGGCATATGGATGCTCATGCTTATGCGCAGACGTTCCGAAGCCGGCCTTGGGTTCTTTTCTGACCGGAACGGCTTCTGAAGGCACCTTTATCTTCATTCCAGGCATAATTAAGTCTGGATTGCTAAGCTGATGATTCAGTTTTTTTAACTCTTCAAGATCAACTCCGTATTTTTCAGCTATTTTCCAGAGCGAATCGCCTTTTTGAACGATATGAATTTTCAACGTTTTCCCCTCCTATGCACAAAACGTGAACGGTACATTTGTCATTACAATACGTTTCTTCACACTATATGCCGGGGGACTGGGCATGATGATAAAAAATTTGGGAAGGAGGGGAAATTTTTATGATTACGTATGACTCAGCATTCTGTTCAAAGCACGAAGCGCTTCTGTCCGAACCGCTTCCGGAACTTTAATGACACCCTTCGGCTCGCCTTTTTCAAGCTGCTCAAGCGACCACAATAAATGCGGCAGGTCGATTCTGTTCATTGTCAGACACGGACACATATCGGGATTCAATGATTCAATCTGTTTATCCGGGTGCGAGTGAATGAGGCGCTGAACAAGATTCATTTCCGTGCCGATCGCCCACTTGCTTCCCGGTTCTGCCTGTTCAATCGTATCAATAATATATTTGGTAGACCCGCTGTCGTCACTGAGCGAGACCACTTCCCGCGAACATTCCGGATGAACGATAATGCGGATGCCGGAATCCCGCTGCCGCAGCTGAGAAATATTTTCCGCTGTAAACTTTTCGTGTACGGAGCAATGCCCTTTCCAAAGGATGACTTTAATGTTTTCCGGATGGTCAGTAAGCAATCGGTTCTGCCCCGGGTCCCATACAGCCATTTCTGTCAGCGGAATGCCGAGGTCATAGGCCGTATTTCTGCCTAAATGCTGATCCGGCAAAAATAAAATTCTTTCTTTTTGTTTAAAAGCCCATTTCAGCACACTCCGGGCATTCGAAGAGGTGACGGTCGCTCCTCCGTGCCGTCCGACGAATGCTTTAATTTCCGCCGTCGAGTTAACATATGTTAACGGAATGATGGTGTTACCGTACAGTTCTTGAAGCTCTTTCCATGCTTTGTCCGTCTGCTGAATATCTGCCATATCAGCCATCGAGCATCCGGCGCGCATGTCAGGCAAAATGACGGTTTGGTTATCATCAGTCAGCATATCAGCGGTTTCCGCCATAAAATGCACGCCGCAAAACACAATATATTCCGCCTCTTTATTTTTTCTGCCACTTGAGCAAGCTGCAGGGAGTCACCTGCCGTATCGGCGAATTGTATCACTTCGTCTTTTTGATAGTGATGCCCTGGAATGAACAGGCGCTTTCCGAAATCCCGTTTAATGGCGGCGACACGCTTTTCCATTTCTCCGGTGCTCATGTCTTTATAATGGCTCGGCATCATTTCGGCTGATGCAGTTAGCACGTCAAAAATAGACATCTTAAAAATCCCCCTGTTCCGCAGCCTCAACATCCATGCTGATGTCGGCGCTTTTTACTGAATGAGTTAGAAATCCGAGTGAAATATATTGGACGCCCGTCCCTTTATAAGCGGGCAATGTGTCGAGTGTTATGCCTCCGGATGCTTCCGTTTTGATATGACCCGGTGTCATGCCTGCAAAACGCCGGACGGACTCAGGCGGACAGTTGTCAAACATAATAATGTCTGCGCCCGCTTCTATTGCCTCGAGCAGCTGCTGTTCGGATTCGATTTCGACTTCCACCGCAAGCATCTGCCCCGCCGTTTTTCTTGCCCGCTCCACGGCTGCCTTTATCGATCCGCAGGCGGCAATATGATTATCTTTAATCATGATGCCGTCATATAAGCCGAAGCGATGATTAAAGCCGCCTCCGACCCGAACGGCGTATTTTTCCAGCATTCTGAGCCCGGGTGTCGTTTTTCTCGTATCACAAAGCTTGATGGACGGATCATCAAGACGCCTTTTGGCCTCATCCGTCATGGTCGCAATGCCTGACATTCTTTGTATGAGATTCAGAATGACCCGCTCCCCCGTAAGAAGAGCTGCCGCCCGGCCTTCCATTTCAGCGAGCACGTCTCCTCTTTTCATCCGTTCTCCGTCTTTTTTCAGGGAGCGGATGCGGATATCATCGTGTAAAAGCTTCCATCCTCCACGGATAACGTCTTCTCCGGCAAACACGCCGTCTGTTTTTGCGATGATCCGCGCTTTACATTGCTGATCAGAAAAAATCGCTTGTGACGTCGCATCACCCGTTCCGATATCTTCCTGAAAAAAATGAGTCAGCATTTGTTTCAGCTGCAGAATGTCCATAGTTCCCCAATCCTTTCGTTTTTTCTGATAACTGTTCCAGATGTTGAATGAATGATTTGTTTTCCATGCCACTCTTTCTCCGTCCCGGGAAAATCAGTGCGAAAATGAGCGCCTCTGCTTTCTTCCCGAATAAGGGCTGAGGTCACAACAAATTGCGCAGTCTTCCATAGGCAGGATAGCTCGGCTTGTTCCATTGTGATATCCTTCACATTTATATGACGCACAGAGACGTTGTTAAGCCAGGATGCCAGCGCCTGCAGGTTTTCTTTTCCCTGACGATGCCCGCTCCGGTTGTCATTTTGGCTTGAAGGACATGAAGCGTTGTGTCCGGCACTTGTAAGATGACATCAGATTTCTTCGGGGTTTTTTATATCTTCCGTTTAACGGTGTTTGAATGATATGTTCAGCACATCGTTGCCCGCTTGCCAGCGCTTCCAGCAGTGAGTTGCTCGCAAGGCGGTTCGCCCCGTGCAAGCCTGTGCAGGCGGTCTCGCCTATAGCGTACAAATCAGGCACGGACGTTTTCCCCCATGTACCGGCTTTTACTCCGCCCATTAAAAAATGCATTCCGGGTGCTACAGGAATCCCGCTTTCAAGATCAACGCCGGCTGTTTGACAAATTTCTGTTATGGTCGGAAAACGTTTGTTAAAATCGGCTATTCGGCTGCAATTTATAAAAACAGGATTTTCTTTCATCATTTCTTCATAAATCGCCCGTGAAACCACATCCCGGGGCGCCAAATCTTCAAGCGCGTGTCTGCCAGCCATGATCCTGCGCCCGAAGCGATCCGCTAAATATCCGCCTTCTCCTCTCACTGCTTCAGAAATCAGACCGTACACAGTCCCGTTTTTCACAAGGAGGGTCGGGTGGAACTGGGTGAACTCCATATCCGTGATCTCAGCTCCCGCACGGAAGGCAAGAGCGATGCCGTCTCCCGTTATGGCGGAATCATTTGTGTGATATTGGTACAGACTGCCGCAGCCGCCTGAAGCAAGCACTACACAATCCGCCCTTCTGTAAGAAACGGCGCCTGAAGCATCCTTTACGGCAACGCCTGCGCATCGCCCGTGTTCAATCAGCAGATCAACAACCGTCTCGTGTTCAATGATCCGAATGCCGTCCCTCAGCTGCTGAACCAGAAACTCAACCAGCATCCGTCCGGTCGCATCTCCCCCGGCGTGCAGAATCCTCCTTTTGGAATGAGCGCCTTCCCTGCCGAGACAAAAGGTTCCATCCGACTTCGTATCAAAAGGGAAATGGCCTTCTATCAGCCTGTTTATCATGCTCTGTCCGCTTTTCAGCAAATGCCGCACGGCTGTCACGTCATTGTGTCCGCATCCCGCATACAGTGTATCGTTCACATGGGATTCTATAGAGTCATCTTTTGCGTATGAAACAGCAATCCCGCCTTGAGCATAATGCGAATTGCTGTTCGTTACGTTTCTCTTTGTAATGACGGTCACTTGGTATGACGGAGGAAATGAGGAAGCACAGGCAAGGGCCGCCGTCCCCGAACCAATGACGATAATTGTTTTTTCAGACATACATCACCCTCCTGTTATATTTACACCTGTCTTGACACCTATATTTACACAACGATAAAATAAACTCAAGCTTTTTTTAACATAAACGGATAGGAGACGGGCTGTATGATTTATCTTGATTACGCGGCGGGAACGCCTTTAAGCAAAGAAGCCGCGAAAGTCTTTCAGCATCTCAGCACAGAGGTATACGGCAATGCAAGCAGCCTTCATGACGCCGGAGGAAGAGCGGCGGACGTGCTGGAATATTGCAGACATTCTGCAGGAAAATTGATCGGCGGAGCGGCAGACGGCATTTACTTTACAAGCGGCGGAACGGAAGCGAACATCTTGGCCGTCCAATCATTGCTGCACGGTCTGCCCGACCACAAAAAACATTTTATTACGACCGCAATGGAACACCACTCGATCCATAATGCCGCGGCGTTTTTAGCTGACCGGGGAATTGATGTCACTATCATATATCCCGACGAAAACGGCCTTATAACCGAGGACATACTGGCGGCTCATATCCGACCTGACACGGGGCTCGTTTCTATACAGCACGCCAATTCAGAAACCGGCCTCATCCAGCCTGTGAATCGTCTGGCCGCTTTTCTTCACCAGAGAAACATTTTGCTGCATTGCGATTGTGTTCAAAGTTTCGGCAAACTGCCGATTGATGCGGATCAGGCGGGAATCGACGCCCTTTCCGTCTCCGGTCATAAAGTATACGGCCCGAAAGGCACCGGGGCTGTTTACATTCGGCCCGGTGTCAGCTGGAATCCGGTTTATCCGCATACCGTACATGAAAACGGGTTCAGGCCCGGTACGGTGAATGTGCCGGCCATCGGCGCTTTTACCGCTGCTGCGGAGTATGCAGTGAAACATATGGAGGAACACCGTGAGCATGCTGACAGGCTGAGGAATTATTTGTATGACCAAATTAGGCGTCAAGGTCTCCCCATTTCATTTTCAGAGAAAGAAACCGGCGGTGAATGCCTGCCCCACATTGTCGGGTGTTTTTTTCACTCCTTTGAAGGACAATATATTATGTTAGAATGTAATCGTAACGATATTTGCATCTCAACCGGGAGCGCATGTTCCGCCGGCAGCCACGGCCCTTCTTCAGCTATGAAGGCGCTGAGAAAAACTGAACGGGAAGCGCGGCAGTTTTTCCGGATCTCATTCGGAAACGAAACAACATGTGAACAGCTCGATATGCTGATACATACATTTACGGCGCTATGGGAGCAAAAGAAAGGAGAATCAGCAATTTGACAGAAGGAACGAAGCTTACTGGGGCGAAAAGACGCGACATGCTGCTTCATTGGCTGAAAGAAGCCGGCTCGCCATTAACAGGAGGCGAATTGGCCAAAAAAGCAAATGTTTCAAGACAGGTGATCGTGCAGGACATATCGCTCTTGAAAGCAAAAAGCGAACCGATTATCGCGACGAGCCAAGGCTATTTATACATCAGCATGAATGCCGGCGGCGAAAAAAACGCCGAACGGATTATCGCCTGCCTGCACGGCCCGGAGCGGACGGAAGAAGAGCTTGAACTCATTGTCGATGAAGGCGTCACCATAAAGGACGTCATTATTGAACACCCCGTATACGGCGATTTAACCGCCGCCATAAGAGTCAGCACACGGAAAGAAGTCAAACAATTCATGGATCACATTAACTCGACAAATGCCGCTTACCTTTCACAGCTGACCGGAGGCGTGCATCTCCATACGTTAAGCGCCCCGACAAAAGAGCGGATTGACCAAGCCTGCCAAGCGCTGGACGACGCGGGTATTTTAATAAAAGATTAAAAAAAGACCCCTCGAAGGGCTTTTTTTATATCGAATAGGATTGATATGTTCCCAGAAGCTTGACCCGGCAGCCGAGGGCTTCCATCTCTTGAACGGCACCGGGAATGAGAACCTGATCCATCGCCTGTTCAATATCAATAATAAAGAAATAGTTGCCGAGACCCGTTTTTGTCGGGCGCGATTCGATCTTTGATAAATTCAGGTTTCTCCATGAAAAAGCGGACAGCACCCTGTGCAGCGCGCCTGATTGGTCATCTTGGGGAAGCGTTACCATCATCGTCGTTTTCGGCCGTGAAGACAGTTTCGCATTCACTTCGAATGAGACGTCTTTTTCAGGCGAAAGAATGACAAATCTCGTGTGGTTGTCCTGATAATCCTGAATATCCCGCTTCACGATGCTCAATCCGTATGTAGCGGCCGCCATTTCATTTGCAATCACGCCGATCGGAAGGTCCGAATGCTCACTGACATACTTGGCCGCCGCACCTGTTGACTTCGCATACTCATAAGGAACGGACGAAAAATGCCGGTGAAGAAATTTGTGGCATTGCGCAATCGCATGGGAATGAGAATAAATTTTCTCAAGCTTTTTCCACTCATTTTCTCTCGAAGGGTGAACGAGCAGATGCTGGTGAATCGGCAGCGTCATTTCCCCCACGATCGCAAGAGGCTGCTCATGAATCAAGTAGTCAATCGTTAAGTTAACCGAGCCCTCCAGCGCGTTTTCCAAAGGAACAAATGCAAGATCAACTTCTCCCGCAACCGCCGCATCCATGCATGCCGGTATTGTTTGATAAGGTGCTTGTGTCACGCTGTTTTGAAAGCAGGAACTGACTGCTAGATGTGTAAATGTGGCTTCTGGCCCTAAATAACCGACTTTCATGTCTCTTCTCTCCTTACGCGCCTGACCCTAAGATCTCAACTTTTTCTATAAAATCAAATTTTCTCATTTTATTCATTAACGTATGAATGTTTTCTTCCATTGCGGACGTACTGATTGAGAGCGTGACATTCGCCCTGCCCTGAAGCGGAATCGTCTGGTGAATGGAAAGCACGTTGCTTCCTGAGTCAGCCACCGCCTGCAAAAGCTGGGATAACGCGCCTGACCGATCCTCCAAATGAAAGAAAAGTGTGATTATTTGTTCTTTAACCATCGTGTAAAAAGGGAAAACCGCATCTCGGTATTTGTAAAAAGCGCTTCTGCTTAAATCAACTTTCTGCACGGCATCTGCAACCGATTCAGCCTTTTTTCTGTCGAGCAGCTTTTTGACTTCAAGGGTTTTCCGCATCGCATCAGGCAGAACGTCTTCACGCACTAAATAAAATGTCTCTTCTTTCACCTGCACCCCTCCCTTTTACATCAGAGAGCCTGCATTGCAAGCTCTCCGTCTTTTTAATCAATAAATTCAAATTCAAATTCCAACAGCCGGATGATATCGCCGTCTTTAGCACCGCGTTCTCTGAGCGCTTCATCAACGCCCATACCGCGCATCTGTCTTGCAAAACGCTTGACTGATTCGTCACGGGAGAAGTCAGTCATTTTAAAGAGGCGTTCCAGACTGTCACCTGAAAGCACAAACGCGCCGTCCGGATCACGGGTAATGTCAAATGGAATTTCTTCATCTTCCATCGTGTACATTACACGGTTTTCCGCCAGTTCTTCTTCATCATACAGCGGGAATTCAGGCGTTGTTTCCAGCTGATTGGCGACTTCAAACAGAAGATCGCGGAGCCCTTCTCTCGTCACCGCGCTGATCGGGAAGACAGGATGGTCATCCTGAAGCTTTTCTTTAAACGCTTTAAGATTTTCAGCCGCTTCGGGCATGTCCATTTTATTCGCAACGATAATTTGCGGACGCTCCGTCAGCCGCAGATTATATTCACTGAGCTCCTGATTAATGGTCACATAATCCTCATACGGATCACGGCCTTCCATCGCTGACATGTCAATAACGTGAACGATGACGCGCGTCCGTTCGATATGGCGGAGAAATTGGTGGCCTAAGCCGACTCCTTCGTGCGCTCCTTCAATCAAACCGGGCAGATCCGCCATGACGAAGCTTCTTCCGTCATCCGTTTCCACCATGCCCAGATTCGGAACAAGCGTCGTAAAATGATAATCGGCGATTTTCGGCTTTGCCGATGAAACGACAGACAGAAGCGTAGATTTTCCGACGCTCGGGAAGCCGACGAGACCTACGTCTGCAAGCACTTTCAGTTCAAGCACGATATAGCGCTCTTTTCCGGGCTCTCCGTGCTCTGACAGCTGCGGTGCCGGGTTGGCCGGGGTCGCAAAGCGGGTATTTCCGCGTCCGCCGCGTCCGCCTTTCGCGATGACGGCGCGCTGCCCGTGCTCTGTCAGATCGGCAATGACCTGTTTTGTATCGTCATCCGTTACGACTGTGCCGGGCGGAACTTTAACTACCATATCGTCCGCATTTCTGCCGTGCTGGTTTTTAGACATGCCGTGCTCGCCGCGTATCGCTTTGAAATGGCGTTGGTACCGGAAGTCCATAAGCGTGCGCAGTCCTTCATCAACCTCAAAAACGACGTCGCCTCCATTACCTCCGTCTCCGCCGGCAGGCCCGCCTTTCGGCACATATTTTTCACGGCGGAACGCAACCATTCCGTTACCGCCGTCGCCGCCTTTTACATATACTTTCACCTGATCTACAAACATAATATCCTCCGTTCTAAACCGTAAAAACCGCTAGTTCATTCCAATTTCGGCCACACATTCATGGCCGGTCAGCTCAAATTGCATGACATCAAAGTCCTCATACCGCGATTTGCGAAATTCATCAAACACATCTGCATTTGCAATCGTTCCATGAAAATCGAGATATACAATAAGCTGTCTGTCAGGGTGATCTGTCTGCAGCGATACGGTCAGATGATTTTCACTTTCATTGCTTACCGCCAGACCGAACAGATGAAACAGTTTTCTCATCAGGTTCGACAGCTTTTGATCATATGCCGATAAATCTTTAATTTCTCCGAGCACTTCGTATTCGAGCCTCATATAACGAGACTTCCAATTAAATGTCAGAAAGTCAAACGCCAAGTGCGGGGTTTTCAGGTTTGAGAGCTTTGATTCGTGCTTTGCATCTATGACCATTTCGTCAATAATTTCAACGACCCTGTCATACTTCTGCAAACTTAAGTTTCCTTTTATCAGCTGCAGCTTATTCATCCAATCATGACGGAAATGGCCCATTAATTGGATCAGTTCATTGATCAGAGCCGCATCGCTTACAGGTTCTTCTTGTTTCTTCGATACATCCTTCATTTTCGCACTCCCAATCGTTTAATTTCTTTTTAGGAGTCTTGATAAGTGTGTACTATGAATTATAACAGAGAAGGCTTTGTTAAAAAAACACTTGTTTTTCCTGGTTCATCATGTTCCTTTTTCGGATCGCATACAATGCGGATGCCAGGCAGAAACATTTTTGGTATCACTGCTTGGGGAACATATCCAGTGGGTATGAGAAGCTGATGTCCTCATTCAAGGCGGGGTTCACTCACGCATCCTCTGCTTTTCATTCTTGATGTTACTCCGCTTACTGCAAAAAAACTCCAGTCAACGACCGGAGTTTTTTGTGTCATTATTGAGCTACAGGATATACGCTCACTTTTTTGCGGTCACGGCCGAAACGTTCGAATTTAACAGTTCCGTCGATTTTAGCAAAAAGAGTGTCATCTCCTCCGCGGCCCACGTTTTCACCTGGGTAGATTTTCGTTCCGCGTTGACGGTAAAGGATAGATCCGCCTGTTACGAATTGACCGTCTGCACGTTTAGCGCCTAAACGTTTAGATTCAGAGTCACGTCCGTTCTTTGTAGAACCTACACCTTTTTTAGAAGCGAAAAACTGAAGATCTAATCTAAGCATGTAACTCACCTCCTATATTTGGTTTGCAGTCAACCGTAAGTGTTCACTGTAATCCCGCTCGATCGTTTCAAGAGAAACAATCATGCCTTCAATCAGCAGCTGCGCTTTTTGCAAAGCTTCCTGATCAGGGGCTTCAGGGAATTCAAAGTAGAAATAACCCCCGTCCTCGCCTATATCAAGAATCGGTTCGAGAGGAGCCAGCGCGATAACCGCATTGACCGCTCCGAAAACGACAGCCGTGACCCCGGCGCAAACGAGATCTCGTCCATGTTCAGCAAAATCGGCATGTCCCGTCATTTCAAAGGACAAAATGCCTCCGTCATTCCGGGATCTTCGAATTGTTGCCTCAATCATGCTTACGCGTTGATTTTTTCGATTGTCAATTTAGTATAAGGCTGACGATGACCTTGTTTTTTATGAACATTTTTCTTTGGCTTGTAACGGAAAACAGTGATTTTTTTCGCACGGCCTTGTTTTTCAACTTTAGCTGTAACTGTCGCGCCTGCAACTGTTGGGTTGCCGACTTTCACGCTGTCTCCGCCAACAAACAATACGTCTTCAAACGTCACTGTTTCACCTGCTTCAGCAGCAAGTTTTTCGATGTAAACAGTTTGACCTTCTTCAACTTTGATTTGTTTTCCGCCTGTTTTAATGATTGCGTACATTCTCTGCACCTCCTATTAGACTAAGACTCGCCAGCAACAGGGGGCTTTAAAGCTCTTATCACCTGTCCCGAGCGGTTGTAGCATTGGTGCTACATCCATAACATTAAAAAATATATCAGAACCAAAAGGATATGTCAATCTATTTCTAGTAAGGCAGCAGCAGGTCTTCCATAGAGGAATCTGTCCGTTTATCGGCAAAATACGCATGAAGCACTTCATTTTCATCGAGCTGGCTGAGCTTTTCGCCGGCTTTTTCAATGATAATGGGGTGCTTGCATCCCCGTTTGAATTCGGCCATGACATGCTTTACTTTGGCATCGGCCGCGACCGTCAAAGGATGCAGCATGGCGACATCGCTGTTTTTGCCGTAGTATCTCTCCAAAAGAAACCTCAGCTGAATATAATGCCGCTTCCGGTATTCATCCCATAAAGAAGCGGCGAGAAAGACGAACAGCACCCATGCGCTGACCTGAAGGGGGACGGCCAGCACAATCCAGCAGCAGAGCAAAAGCGCGGAAACGGCCGATGTCTGCAGGCTGAGGAGATGCGCTTTTTGAAAAGCCATTTGTTTAGAGAAGTATAAAAACACGAACTTGCCGCCGTCAAGCGGCCAGATCGGCAAAAGATTGATGAAAAGAATGGAGAGATTATAAAAGGTAAACATCTCAAATGTCTGCTCACTTGCAAAGCCTGACATGAAAAAGAGCCAGGCTGCCGCCTGAAGCCACACATGCTGAAGCGGGCCCGCCAAAATGACCGCGAATTCCTCTTTTAGCGGCCGGTTTCCGTGCTCCTCCACCTCAACCGTCCCGCCGAAAGGCAGCAGAAAGATGCGTTTAATGCGCCACGAAAAAAACACAGCCAGAGCAGCATGCCCCAGCTCATGAACGGATACGACCAGCAAAAGACACAGCAGCGCTTTGATGTGCCCCGTCATAAGACCGAGCCCCATAATAATCCAAAGAAAAGGATGGACATGAATTTTAAAAAGAAGGATGAGCCATTTATTCATCAAAAGTGATCACCTGGATCGGATCTATGAATTTATCGCCATCCTGGATCGCGAAATAGTACTGGCCTTTACTTTTATCGTTAAGCTTGATCGAACCGATCTTTTTCCCTTTATCGACAAAGTCGTACAATGAAACGTTAACATCTTTTAGCCGGCCGTAAATGCTGCTTGTATTGTCGGCGTGCTGCACCTTCACCGTCAGCCCTGTTTTTTATCTTTGCTCACTTCCATAATGTAGCCTTCTTTTACGCTGTCAATGGCTTCACTGGCGGTTTCGACGACGACGCCCTCTCCGTTATTTTGAAAGTCCTGCTGGATTTTCCCCGCGGCAGGAACGGCCATATCCTGACTGACCGCCACCTGACCGTCCTTCTTTTCGTTCCCGGCGTAAGAAAAGCGAGCGGGTTTCCGAAGGAAGATACGAACCAATTGCTTACGGCAGCAAACTGAAATTCTTTTGAAAGGTTTGTGCGATCGCCGGTTTGATCTGACTCAGCGGCTGTTTGTCAGTTTTATAGGCAATAGCGGAGATCAGTACGAGACAGGCGGCCAGCAGGCATTTTAAAATAATAGAATGAGCGCTGATCAATGGATGCCGTCCGTTAAATTCGGGCGGGTGTTCCGTTTGATATTCGTAGTCCGGAAGAAGCTTGTGCTTTTCCTGCTCCTTGACCATCTGCCACGCGGGAAAATTCTGCGTTTGAGCGTTTTGAACGAAAGTCCGTTTTGATTCCGGCCGCTGTTTTCTTCTTTTGGCCAGTCTTTTTCTAATTTCATCAGCTCTGTGACTCATCGCCATCATCCTTTGCAATCGTTGGGTTTGTACATCCTATGTCTTGTCCATTGCAAATATGCGCTCTTAAAAACAAAAAAGACCTGATAAGCTGGGCTTCATCAGATCTTTGTATTCTGGTATATATTATGAACGCACGCCGAAAAATGACTTGATTTTCGCCATCATCCCTTTTTGCTGCTCTTCAAGCACCTGCAAAGGAACGGATTCTCCTAAAATGCGCCGGGCGATATTGCGGTACGCAATGCTGGCGCGGTTTTTGGAATTCATGGCAATCGGTTCGCCGATATTTGAAGCCCTGATCACTTCATCATCGTCAGCAACGATTCCGAGGAGATCAATAGACAGATGATGAACAACTTCATCCACATCCATCGTGTCACCGTTTTTCACCAGGTGATTTCTGATGCGGTTCACGATAAGGCGCGGCGGTTCGATATCTTCCTGCTCCAAAAGTCCGATAATGCGGTCAGCGTCCCGCACCGCTGATATTTCCGGCGTCGTCACAACAATCGCCTTATCAGCTCCGGAGACGGCATTTTTATAGCCTTGTTCAATTCCGGCCGGACAATCAATAATGACATAATCAAATTCCTGCTTAAGCTCCTGCACAAGCGATTTGATCTGCTCAGGGACAACAGCCGTCTTGTCGCTTGTCTGGGCAGCCGGCATTAAATGAAGCAGATCATCAAAACGTTTGTCTTTGACAAGCGCCTGATGCGTCTTGCATCTGCCTTCAATTACATCTACTAAGTCGTAAATAATTCTGTTTTCAAGACCCATTACGACATCAAGGTTGCGCAGTCCGATATCTGTGTCTACCAAACAGACGCGCTTCCCTAAAATGGCTAAGGCGGTACCGAGGTTTGCAGATGTTGTTGTTTTACCTACTCCGCCTTTTCCCGAAGTTATTACGATAGCCTCACCCAATTTCACATTCCTCCCTCAAGCCTTGTTAGATCAGGTCTTAAATGAGCCAATTGCTGAAGGCGTTCAATGACCATATTTCCGTCAGTATCTAAATAAGCACATTCCATGTCGTTCCCTTTTTGAATGTGGTCTGGGGAGCGATTTAACACGTGATTGATCCTCAATTGTGTCGGCATCATTTCGGATGCGGCGATCACAGCCCGGTTATTTCCGTTATAACCCGCGTGGGCAATCCCTTTTAATGAACCGAGAACAAATATATTTCCTCCGGCTCTGATCGTACCGCCGGGATTCACATCTCCGATTAAAAGCAAATCTCCCGTCACGTGAAGCACCTGGCCCGAACGGACGATTTTGGAAACCGAAACAATTTCCTGCTCCTCTTTCATCCGCTGCGCTTCTTCTTTGGCGATGACTTCACTGTCAATTGAATGCACGACTAAATCTTTCTTTGACGCGATCAGATCAGTCAGCTGCTCTGCCTGTTCCTGATACAGATACCGATGCCCGAGTTTAATATGAACACTGATTTTTTGGCCTTTGCCATCAGTATATTGTTCAATCGACAGCATGTTTTGAAGACCATCGAGAAGCTCATCAAAAGAACACGCATCATCCAGATGCAATGTTAAGCCGTTTTTTGTTCCTTTTATTGTTACATATTGCTGCTTTTTGGTCTTCATCAATGTTCACCTCAACAACATACTCTTTTCGTCAAAAAAAGATAAAATCCTTTTTACTCATCTCTTAATTCTTTCTTCAGACTTATATAAAACAGCCTAAAGGGCAGGACTAATATAACGGCTCCCGCGATATTCAGCAAAGCGGTCGGCAAGAACCGCTGAATGACAAAATCGTTAAACGTCATAGTGCCGCTGCGGATTAACGTCTGAATGCCGTAGACGTAAAATTCAAGCACACATACGCTCAGCACCGCGACCAGAATAACCATCAGGGCGTTTGTCTGCAGCACTTTAAACGCTTTGGCCGCCAGATAGCATAATCCGGCAAAACCAAACATATAAACGCCTAAAACACCCGTATAATTGATGTCATAAAGAAATCCGAAAATGAAACCGTAGATCACCGCATGCTTTTGGTTGATATAAGCCGACATAAAAATCAGCGCAAGCAAAAGAAAATGCGGAACGACCTGCTGCTCGACGGAAACGAAAGGAAAACGCACCAGATCGGTATAGATGCTTTCCGCACAAAAGACCAAAATCATAATCAAAGGGAGAAGGAAACGTTTCACGATCCTTCCTCCCCTGTTGCTACGCTTCGGTTCACGACGATGACATGGTCAAGATCGTACAAGTCGGCAGCCGGTTTCACATAAGCGATTTTCGTCAGGCCGTAAGCATCTGATTCTACATCGGTCACTTCGCCGACCGTCAGCCCTTGAGGAAATACGCCGCCCGTTCCGGAGGTCTCCACGAGGTCGCCTTTTTTCACTTCACGTTTTTCATCCGGTTCAAGGATGGTCATTTTCAGGGTCTGTTTCTTTTTATCATACCCTTCAATTAAACCGTAGCCTTTGCTTCCCTTTTTGCCGGAGATTTTGGTGGCCACTCTGTTATTGCGGTCAACATCGCTCAGCAGCTGAACGGCGGATGTGAAACTGTTGAGTCCGCTGCTTTTGATCTTCCCGACCAGCGCACCCTTTTCGTTCGTGACAGCCATGTCTTTGGCCACTTTATGCTTCGTTCCCTTATTGATCATGATCTGCTTGTACCATTGATCAGGGTTTCTGGCGATAACGGTCGCTAAAATCGGATCATAGTCGGAAATTGATTTGACATGCCCGAGTTCATCACGCAGCTTCTTGTTTTCATCTTTGAGTTCTTGGAGCTTCGCTTCATATTGTGTCTGTCCGTCCAGCTTTTGTCTTAAGCGTTCGTTTTCTTTGTACGTGTTTTTCAGGTCTTTTATGTCCCCGAAGAACCCTGCAAAATATTCGGCAGGCGTGTGAAAAATGTTTTGAAATACTCCCGTCGTATCACCGATCAGCTTTTCAGGCCAGGTGGTATTACGGCCGTTCTTCAGCGAGAATCCAATCATAGCCACCAATATGATAATACACAGAAGTAATAGCATTAACCGTTTGTTCGGCATCGTGATACACCTCTTCTATTTAACTCCTGATTATCTTGTTTTTCCTTTGAAAAGATGGATGTGCTCCAGTGCTTTTCCAGTGCCGATCGCAACACAATCCAGCGGATCTTCAGCGATAAGAACAGGCATTTTCGTTTCGTCGCTGATGACTTTGTCGAGATTGCGAAGCAGGGCGCCTCCCCCTGTTAATACAATACCTCTGTCCATAATGTCAGCGGCCAGCTCAGGCGGTGTTTTTTCAAGCGTGCTCTTCACCGCATCAACGATTGAGAGAACTGTATCACGCAGTGCATTTGCAATTTCCGTTCCCGTGATTTCGATCGTTTTCGGCAGACCTGTCAGAAGATCGCGGCCGCGGATTTCCATTGACGCATTTTCTTCACCGGTTTCTGCTGAACCGATTTCCATTTTAATGGCTTCCGCCGTACGGTCACCGATCATCAGATTATATGTTTTTCTGATATAGCTGATGATTGAGTCGTCCATTTCGTCACCGGCTACGCGGATTGACTGAGACGTGACAATGCCGCCTAAAGAAATGATCGCCACTTCAGTTGTTCCGCCGCCGATATCAACGACCATGCTGCCCGTCGGCTCCCATACCGGAAGATTCGCGCCGATTGCGGCCGCAAACGGTTCTTCAATCGGATAAGCGTCACGTGCGCCCGCTTGTCTTGTCGCGTCAATGACCGCCCGTTCTTCAACGGCCGTAATACCTGACGGCACACACACCATAACGTACGGCTTTCTCGCAAACAATCCTTTATTTTTCACAGCCTGATTAATGTAGTATTTCATCATTGTCGCAGTTGTTTCATAGTCAGCGATAACGCCGTCTTTCATCGGACGGAGCGCAACCACGTTGCCCGGAGTTCTTCCGATCATGTTTTTCGCATCGTTACCGACCGCAACGATTGACTTCGTATCCGTTTGCAGAGCAACGACAGACGGCTCTCTCACTACGATTCCTTTACCTTTAACAAACACAAGCGTATTCGCGGTTCCCAAATCTATACCAAGGTCTCTTGTACCAATTCCGAACATATGTATGTATCTTCCTTTCTTAAAGCAAAAATACCCTAAAGGGAAAACTCATAAAATCTATTATATCTTAAATCAACGAAAAAAAAGTGTTACAAATATCCTTTTTCCTTTAAACTCACAAATTTTTTATCACCAATGACCAAATGATCCAGCAGCTCGATGCCGATTAAATTTCCGCACTCAAAAAGCCGCCTGGTTACCTCTATATCTTCCCTGCTCGGTGTAGGATCTCCTGAAGGATGATTATGAACGCAAATGAAGGACGCGGCGGATCGTTTGAAAGCTTCTTTAAACACCTCCCGCGGGTGGACAATAGATGAATTCAGACTTCCGATAAAAACGGTGCGTTTATGAATGACTTGATTTTTGGTATTTAAATATAAACAGACAAAATGCTCCTGGGATAAAAAGCGCATATCCTCCATCACATACTTCGCCCCGTCTTCCGGAGAGCGGATGACGCAATGCTCCCCGGCGGATGTCTTATGAATGCGGCTCCCCAGCTCAATTGCGGCAAGAATCTGAACGGCTTTCACCGTGCCGATTCCCGGAATGCTGGAAAGCTCCTGGGCAGAGGCGCCTTTTAACAGGCGCAGCCCGTCAAACGTCCGCAGCAGCCGGTGAGCGAGGTTCATGACGGACTCATGTTTCGTTCCCGTCCGCAGCAGGATGGCGAGCAATTCATTGTTAGAGAGATGTTCGGCTCCGAAGTGCAGAAGCCGCTCTCTCGGTTTTCTTTTTCGGGGAAATCTCTTAATTTTAACGGCAGATCACGGATGATCAACCCCTCCTTGTTCCCCTTCCCGGTTTGAACATCAAGCTTTTATATTAAATTCTTTCAAGGCTCTCATTGTTTTAGCGACAGGAAGCCCGACGACAGAATAAAAATCACCGTCTATTTTTTTCACTAAAAGCGCGCCTTTTCCTTGGATGCCGTATGCACCTGCTTTATCCATCGGTTCTTTTGTTTCAATGTAGAGCTGTATGTCGTCTTCACTGAGCGGCCAAAACGTCACTTCCGTCGTGTCACAGAATGTTTCTTTCCGGTCATGCGTCTGAATGCTGACCGCCGTAATGACTTGATGACTTCGGCCGGAAAGCCTCCGCAGCATCTGTGCCGCTTCTTCCCTGTCACGCGGTTTGCCGAGGCACTCGCCGTCTATGCACACCATCGTGTCAGCCCCGATAACGACTGCATCGGGATTTTCGGCCAATACAGCACCGGCTTTTTGCTCGGCCAAACATTGGACGTTTTCTTCCGGCGAAAGGTTTCGATTTAATTTTTCTTCTGTGCGGCTCGCAATAATGCTGTAAGGAATCTGAAGAAGATTAAGGAGTTCTTTTCTTCGCGGAGATTGTGATGCGAGTATTAAGCGTTTTGTCATGGTTGTCATCCTTTCAGGGTTTGCTTAAGAAAAAAAGATACTTGTCTATCCTACCAAATCAAACGGGCAACCACAATTTCAGAAAAATAACTTTTTGATGACAAAATAAAAAATCCCGCCGGATGACGGGAAATGAGATACTATTTTACAACACTTAAAAGCTCTTTTTGGGCTTTCCATCCGGATTCTGACCCCGACGTTTCCAGTTCTTTCAGCGCTTGAAGCACGGCCTCTTTCTGCTTTTTGTCAGCGGCGTCTGCGCCGTCTGCCGCTTTTGCCGCTTCAGCCACTTCCGTTTTTGAAAGATCTTTGCCGGTAATCGCTTTGGCGGAGAGCTCAGATGCCTGTTTAAAAGAGTCTTCCAGCCCTGAATCGACCGCAAAGCTGAGCTCTTTTCCGCCCCAAGCCTCAAAATCATGGTCTATCAGTGTCTGACCCAATTGCTGTGATAAGCTTTTTTCCGCTGCAAGCCCGGCGATCACGTATGTGTATCCGTCTTCTTTTGCCAGAGAGACGGCCGAGTATCCTTTTTCAGTCAGCTGGTCAACAAGCGTTTGCGCTCCTTTTTCTGATGAAAATTTTCCGGCCTGCACCGCATATGTTTTATAGTTTCCCACTGAAGATTCCGCATCTCCTGTGCCGGCTGTTTCAGATTTGTCTTTAGAAACATCACCCGCTTTCACCGTCTGCCCTTGTGAACCTTTGTCAGCTGATGCCGGAGCGGAGGCTTCTTTACTTCCCGACATATTTAAGGCGACAAGGCCGAGCCCGGTGCCTAAAACAGCCGCAACCGCAATTGTCGTGACCGCTTTTTTAACTGGAGAAGACGGCTGCTTTTTTTCGGAAAATGAGGGCCTGTTTTTTCTTCTGGTATGGCGGAACGACTTTCGGGTCATCTTCAAATACCTCAGAATTCTTCTCATGATCCCAATTGAAATCTTCTTCTTTCGGATCTTCATGGGAAGCGGCGGTCTCCTGTTCCGCCTTTTTTGTTTCTTCCCAATTGGAAAATGTGACGGTCTTCTCCCCGCCTTCATTCACATCTTCTTGTCCATACATCGTTTCTTCTTGTCCGTTAATGGTTACTTTAAGGGCATTGTTTTTAGCTTTGCTGTGCTTTTTGCTCTTCCTTTTTTTCAACGTCTCTTCCCCCTTGCATTCGTCTTGGCCGTACCTTGAACTGATCATGGTTCACACTTTAGCATAGGCGAAAAAAAAGAACAAGACTTTTGTCGTCTTGTCCAAAAAACGTTCGCCAAATTTTTCAAGCCCCGCCTGAAGCGAGCTTGATGTAAAACGAAAACAGCTCTTCTCCGTATAAATAACTCAAAGCGCTCCCGGCTGAGATGGCCGGCGCAAACGGAAATGGCTGCTTTTTACCAAGCCTGCCCCGGGCTGCGGCGCACATACCGTATACGGCTCCGATCATAACGGAAAGAAAGAATGCAATGAGCACGAGCTTCACGCCGAGCGTCAGGCCGATCACCCCAAACAGTTTCACATCACCTGCGCCGATGCCTCCTTTACTGACAAACATGATAAAAACTAGCAGAAAAAATCCGCAAACAGCTCCGGCAAACCCTGCATACCATGAATCCAGCGGAGAAAACATACGGCCGGCGATGAAAAGCGGAAGAAAAAACAGCAGAACTTTGTCAGGAATCAGCATATATTGCAGATCCGTCATAGTAACAATCATGAGCAGAGACAGAAATAACAGCGCGACTAACAGTTCTTTTGAGAAACCGAAATGAATGCCTGCAGCCGTGAATAAACACGCCGTCCAGCATTCCGCCGCCGGATACATAACCGACAGCTTCGCACGGCAGTTTCTGCATCTGCCTCTTTGCAGAATATAGGAGACGACGGGCACAAGCTCCCCCCAGGAGAGCGTCAAGCCGCAGAACGAGCAGGCTGAACGCGGCGAAATAACCGAGATTCGAAGCGGGATACGGCACGCTGCTGTATAAAAAAAAGAACCGAAAATCAAGCCGAGAAAAAACAGAATCAAAAGCACTCAGACCACACCTTTACTATCAATCTGGCTCAGATTATAGCAAAGAAAAACACCATGACTGAAATGGCTGAAAATATATTTTCAGCATAAAAACACCCGGCAAAACCGGAAAATGGTCTGCCGGGCATCCGAGGGGCTGTCAGATAAGCCGCTTTCTCATTTCTGAAATAAAATATAAGGAGCCGGTAATGATGATGACATCATCCGCCCCGTCTTTTTGTTCTATCCATTCTTTCACACTGTCCGGGTTCTCATCGAAGCTCTTAGACGCAAGACTGCTTGCATTGTAAAGAGCTTCGGCGCTTGAAGCACGCGGAAAGTCAAATGATACAAAGTGAATGGAATCTGCTTCGGTTTCAAGCTTTTTAATCATTTCCTGATACGGTTTGTCTTTTAATGCGCTGAATACGATATGGACGTTTTTATCGGCAAAGCGCTGCCTGATCGTTTCTGTCAGCGTTTCAACGCCCTCTTCGTTATGCGCGCCGTCCGCAAACACTAAAGGGCGGCTTTGAAGACGTTCAAACCGGCCCGGCCAGGAAGCTTTTTTCAGGCCGTTTCGCATCGCTTCTTCTGAAATGACTGCGGCTTCCAGGCGATTCAGCCATTCAGCGGCCAATATCGCCAATGCCGCATTCTGCCTTTGGTGAATGCCGATCAGCGACGTTTGAATGTCTTCATAGCATTTCGTTTCTGTTTCCAGCGAAAAGCTTTCGCCGGACGGAAGCGCCGCTTCATTAAACAGTCTGCATGTTTTATAAAGTGACTGATACGGAGCCTGCTTTTTTTCAGCTTCCGCTTCAATAACGCCGAGTGCTTCCGGCTGATTGACGCCCGTAATGACCGGAATGGAATTTTTAATGATACCGGCTTTCTGCCCGGCGATCTCCTCGATGGTATTGCCTAAAATGGCCATATGGTCATGTCCGATACTTGTAATGACCGACAGGAGCGGTTTCACAATATTGGTTGAATCAAATGTGCCGCCGAGCCCCGCTTCAAAAATAACAAAATCGATATCAGCCCGCTTCGCAAAATATAAAAATGCACACGCTGTAATGATTTCAAATTCTGTCACCGTTCCGGCATCAGTCTTATCGAGCTCATCGACTATCGGTTTTATGTCATTAACGAGCGTTCTCCATTCCTCATCGGTAATCGGCGTGCCGTTGACGCTGATACGCTCATTAAACGTAATCATGTAAGGCGATGTGAACGTGCCGACCGTATAACCGGCTTCTTGAAGCACGGAACGGATAAAAGAGACGGTTGATCCTTTGCCGTTTGTGCCCGCCACATGAATGGCGCGAATGTTCTTTTCCGGGTGTTCCAGTTTTTCCATCAGCTTTTCCATACGGAGAAGGCCCGGCTTAACGCCGAACTTGAGTCTGCCGTGAATCCAGCTGATCGCTTCTTTGTACGTATTAAACAATGAAATCCCCTCTTTTATACGACAAGGCGGTTTCTTAGGAAACCGCCCCGCTGTTTTATCAGCCTTTCAGCTCTGCAATCCGCTGCCGGACAGCTTCGCGTTTTGCCGTGTAGTCTTTCTCTTTTCCGCGTTCTTCTTCAATGACATGCTCAGGAGCTTTTTTAATGAATCCTTCGTTGCCGAGTTTTTTCTGAACGCGTTCGACTTCTTTTGTCAGCTTGTCGAATTCTTTTTGCAGACGGGCGATCTCCTCATCAATGTTAATCAGCCCTTCAAGCGGCAGAATGACTTCCGCTCCGGTGACGACCGCTGTCATCGCCTTGTCTGCCGCAGTGATATCCGTCCCGATTTTCAGCGTGCTCGGATTCGTGAAGCGTTCAACGTAAGAACGGTTCTTCTCAAGGCGGCCGGCAATGTCTTCGGTAGATGTTTTAATGTAAAGTTCAACCTGCTTGCTCATCGGCGTGTTGACTTCGCTCCGGATATTGCGGACAGAACGGATTAATTCAACGAGCAGTTTCATATCCGCCGCTGCCTCTTTATCCGTATGTTCCGGTACCGGAACCGGCCAAGAGCTGATCGTGATTGACTCGCCTTCATGAGGAAGGTGCTGCCAGATTTCTTCCGTTAAGAATGGCATAAACGGGTGAAGAAGACGCATCGTCTGGTCAAGCACGTATGCCAGAACAGACCGGGTTGTTTTCTTCGCCGCTTCATCTTCCCCGTACAGCGGAAGCTTCGCCATTTCGATATACCAGTCGCACACATCGTCCCAGATAAAGTTGTACAGGTGGCGTCCGACTTCACCGAATTCATAACGATCCGCAAGCTGCGTTACGTCTTCTATCGTTTCATTCAGTCTTGTGAGGATCCACTTATCAGCAACTGATTTTTCACCGGACAGATCAAGCTCGTCGTACGTCATGCCGTCCATGTTCATTAATGCAAAACGGGAGGCGTTCCAAATTTTATTTGCGAAATTCCATGTGGATTCCACTTTTTCATAGCTGAAACGGAGATCCTGTCCCGGTGAACTTCCGGTTGCCAGGAAATAGCGCAGGGAATCCGCTCCGTACTTGTCGATGACATCCATCGGGTCCACGCCGTTCCCAAGGGATTTACTCATTTTTCTGCCCTGCTCGTCACGGATTAAGCCGTGAATCAGCACGTCTTTGAACGGACGCTCGCCGGTAAACTCAAGACCTTGGAAAATCATCCGGGATACCCAGAAGAAAATGATGTCATATCCCGTTACAAGAACATCGGTTGAGTAATACCGCTTAAAGTCTTCAGCGGTTTCATCAGGCCAGCCCATTGTAGAAAACGGCCAAAGCGCGGAGCTGAACCATGTATCAAGCACGTCTGAATCCTGTTCCCAATTTTCGCTGTCCTCAGGCGCCTCAAGGCCGACGTACACTTCTTTTGTTTCTTTATGATACCAAGCCGGGATGCGGTGGCCCCACCACAGCTGACGGGAAATACACCAATCACGGATGTTTTCCATCCAGTGCAGGTACGTTTTCTCGAACCGGTCAGGAACGAAGTGAACCTTCTCTTCTTTTGCCTGAAGGTCAACCGCAGCATCGGCCAGCGGCTGCATTTTGACAAACCATTGTGTGGACAGGTACGGCTCAACAACAGCGCCGCTTCTCTCACTGTGGCCGACGGAATGCATATGGTCTTCGATTTTAAAGAGAACGCCGGATTCCTGAAGATCTTTGACGAGTTTTTTGCGGCATTCAAACCGGTCCATGCCGTTATATTGCAGCGCTTTTTCATTCATTGTTCCGTCTTCATTCATGACGAGAATCCGCTCTAAATTGTGGCGGTTTCCGAGTTCAAAGTCATTCGGGTCATGGGCAGGCGTGATTTTAACGGCGCCTGATCCGAATTCCATATCAACATAATCATCGCCGACGATCGGAATTTCGCGGTTTGTAATCGGCAGAATCACCGTTTTGCCGATTAAGTGCTTGTAGCGCTCATCTTCAGGATGAACTGCGACAGCCGTGTCGCCAAGCATCGTTTCCGGACGGGTGGTCGCGATTTCAATTGAGCCTGAACCGTCTGCTAACGGGTAGCGCAAATGATAAAACGCGCCCTGTACGTCTTTGTAAATCACTTCAATATCGGATAAAGCCGTTTTTGTGGCAGGGTCCCAGTTGATGATATATTCGCCTCTGTAAATCAAGCCTTTCTCGTACAACTTGACGAATACTTCACGCACGGCTTTGTTCAGCCCTTCATCAAGAGTGAAACGTTCGCGTGAATAATCGAGTCCGAGTCCCATCTTGGCCCATTGGCTGCGGATGAAATCAGCATACTCTTCTTTCCACTTCCACGTTTCTTCTAAAAACTTTTCACGGCCGAGGTCATAACGGCTTGTGCCCTGTTCGCGGAGTTTCGCTTCGACTTTTGCCTGAGTGGCGATGCCGGCGTGGTCCATGCCCGGAAGCCAGAGCACGTCATAGCCCTGCATGCGTTTCATACGCGTAACGATATCTTGCAGCGTCGTATCCCACGCATGTCCGAGGTGCAGCCTGCCCGTCACGTTCGGCGGCGGAATGACGACAGAATACGGCTGTTTCGTTTGATCGCCGCCCGCTTCAAAATATTTTCCTTTCAGCCAAAAATCATAGCGGCCTTTTTCAATCGCAGACGGATCATATTTTGTCGGCATTGTTTGTTCGTTTGTATCCATGATAACCCTCCAGCATGTTTAGAAATGGCTGAGCAACTAAAAAAGAGCCTTCATCCTGATAAAGGACGAAAAGCTCTTTCGCGGTACCACCTTTTTTCATGAACAGATTTGTTCATGCACTTAAACGGATAACGGGTGCGGCCCGAATTTCTCTACTGTATGTTCAAGAAATTATGCTCCCGGGCGACCTTCCAATGAGACGGCATAAGAAGCCTTTCAGCACAGTAGCTTCTCTCTCTTCATGCGTCTTTCTTGTACTCTTCCCGTTCAAAGCAGGTGTATTTATATCAGCTCATGATCTTATTTATTATGTTCTTTATTATAGTAAAAGTGTTTTTGATTCGTCAATCATCTTTTCCAAAAACCGCTGCCGTCATACATAAATGGGCATGCACCCCGCTCTTCCCCTTACATACGATACATAGAAAGGCGAATGTGAGGAGGAATTGCCCGTGAGAAAAAAATTCAATTCTTATTCGCTCCCCCAGTGGGCCAGACAGGTCCGCCTTGTATCCGTGCAAGTCATTATCCCGATTACGATCTTTCAGGGGATCAGGACGATTTTCTTTCCGACGACTTTTGATGTCCTGCTGCTTGCCATCCTGCTGTTTTTAGCGTGCGCCCTGCATTTGGATTGGATATAAAAAAACGAGTCCCGTTATGAAGAGGACTCGTTTTCCGCTTTTATTTTTTTCTCCCGCTCAATCTGATGAACCTTCATGAGAAAAGGTTCAACATTTTTCATCTGCCAAAACGCTCTTAATAATTGCGTGCACTCTTCTTTTTCAGAGCCCCTTTGGCCGGTCTGATACCGTTTCAGCACTTTGTACATGGCGGACGGATAAGCCATATAGCTGAGAAACAGGCTGATTTCCGCTTCACGGAGCGGGAATGATTTGTGATACGTATAAAACCAGTCCAGGCATTCCGGACATGCTTTCGGATAGCTTCTGAACATTCTGGAGTAAAAGCCGAGCAGGTCATTTTGCGGAGGGCCCAGCGCAGCTTTCTCGAAATTTGTGAAAAAGCCCGATCCCGCATCATTATACAGAAAGTGGCGGCTCGATAAACTGCCGTGGTTGATCACCGCTCTCGTCTTGTCATGATCCTTTGCCGCGTCAAACCATTCTTCCAGACGTTCGAGAGCAAAATTGACGGCGGATACCGTTTCTGTAAGATACGTAACAGCCTGCAGTTCAAAAGGTGAAAGGTACCACTCTTTTTCCGCCCGGTCGGCGAATTGTTCATAGACAAGTTTATCATTTTCCCAATCTCTTTTCGTTGCTTCATAAAAGCCGCTGATATCTTCAGTCCGGATTCGGATGTCCCGCACAGTCGCAGAATGGAGCTTCGCGACCTCTTTAAAAAGGTAAACATGTTTTTGGTCCCGTTCTTCTTCCTGATCGTACTGAAGCCAAGGCATTAAATAATAAGAATTCTCCGTCTGTCTTCCCGCAAAAAAATCGCCGGCATAAGTGCGGCAGATCGGCACAAATGATCGGTAGCCTTTCTCCTCAATCTCAATCATAAGATCCGTAAATTCACTGCTGCGGGCCGGCTTGAGCTGTTTCAAAGCAAAAATGCCGTAGTTTGAGTAGACCTTCCAAACATGCGGGCTGACAGGCTCAATGTACTCAGCCGTCAGCCCGTATTCCTGAAGCACTGATTGGACTGCTTCCATTCCATTCACCACATTTTTACGGCCTCTTTGTGCTTACACATGGCTGTTATTATATTCAGGTATATACAGAAGCTGACCTTCCTCAAGCTCGTCATCAAACGATAAAGCATTCGTTCGGATGAGCTGCTGGGATGTAATGTCATATCGTTCACACACCCGGTCGATTGTATCTTGCTGCTGCACGATACAAATTTTCATTCTTGAAAACTTTTCTTCTTCCCTTGTAAATAATTTTGTCAAGTAATGAGAGTTGTCATTTTCCTTCTGCTCGGTTCCCGGTGCCGCTTCTTCATTCTTTCTTTCAGGCTTAAGCGGCTCAGGCTGTTCAGCTTGCGCCGGCTCCTCAGGCGGCAGTTTGGAAAACTGAAAAGACAAATCGAGAGGCTTCCCGGTTTCCTCCTCCGGCGGCGCCATCTTCCTTACCTCAATTTCAAACCCTTCTTCATCATGAGCCTCTTCTTCAAGCAGCTTAGGAGCGCTGTAAAACTCCTCTTCCTGCCGTTCCGGAACGAACTCACGATAAACGGGCGCCTGCTCTTCTTGAAAAACCGCAGGCTCACCTTCGTCTTCTGCCGCCTTATGATCGCTCTGGCGGAGAAGCGGCTCGGCCTCTGGCTGCTCTTCTTTTTGAAGGAAGGGCTGTTCCGCAATTTTTGGTTTTTCTGCATGCGGAGTCAAAGTGAAAGCAGGGAAAACCGGTTCGATATCATCTTTTGGCTCTTCCTGCGCTTCTGCTGAATCATCCTCAAATACGGGTTCATTCCTCACAGCTGACATGATTGCAGGCTCCTCAGCTTCTTCCGGCTCTTCTTCGTGCTGGAAGGAAACGGGAGGAGGAGGCTCAGTAAAGGAAACAGGTTTCGGCACCTCTTCTTGCTCCCTCAGAATCGGGGCTGCTTCCTGCTCTTCTTCCTGCTCCCTCAGAATCGGGGCTGCTTCCTGCTTCTTCTTCCGCTCCCTCAGAATCGGGGCTGCTTCCTGCTCTTCTTCCTGCTCCCTCAGAATCGGAGCTGCTTCCTGCTCTTCTTCCTGCTCCCTCAGAATCGGAGCTGCTTCCTGCTCTTCTTCTTCCTGCCTGAGTGAAGGCGGGATTTCTTCCTCGTTTTTCTCTGTTTCTTGTGCTGCTTCTTCTGATACAGTCAAAGGTATTTCAGGCTCATGGCGTATCATTAATTCTGGTTCATTTTCGTCCTCAGAATGATGTCCGGCAAGATTGATCATTTCTTCTCTGGCAAATTCAGGCGCCACGTACAAAGGGATCTCCGGCTCTTTTGGCTCGGATTCCTCAAGCAGCCCTTCAATTGCCAAATCAGCTTGAATGGTTAAGATCCTTGAATCCGTCAGCTGATAATCAAAGGCATCAATAAATACGAAAACATCATTGAGGTGGCTCACTTTATTTTTCGGAATCGTGATGTCCACCGGGAAACAATGAATGAGCTCGGCCGTGCCATCCTCCCTCGCCCTCACTTCCTCTACATGCCTCAGCTCACTATTAAGCTCTTCAAAATGACTGCTGTGATCTATGTTGTACTCGCCAGTAAGTTCTAATGACCCTTTAATTGAGACATAATCATTTACTTCCTGCACCCTGATGTCAGGGTCTAATGAAATCGAAAGTAATTCAGAAACTTCCTGTCCTTTTTGGAAACAGATTGATTCTTCAACAGAAAATTGCAATCGGTGATTATGCGGCAAGTTCATATCCTCCTTTCATCTAATCCATACAATTAGATGTCACTAAAGGTGTATGCCGCAATCCGGGAAAATATGATAATGGAGGCATTGAAAAAAGCCGATACAAGTCTTGCTTGCATCGGCTTTTCGGTATCAGCGGCTGATCGCCTGGAACACTTTCTCAGCGGCTTGAATGGTATTTTCAATATCCTCCATTGTATGCGCAGTGGAGAGAAACAATCCTTCAAATTGAGACGGCGGCAGAAATACGCCTGCGTCGGCCATCCCTTTATAATACTTGGCGAACAGCTTTAAATCAGAAGATTTGGCTGCTTCATAGTTAATGACAGGCTCATTGGTGAAAAAGAAGCCGATCATTGACCCCGCCCGGTTAAACGTGTGCGGAATGCCATGTGCTGCAGCTGCTTTTGAAATGCCTTCTTCAAGCATATCGCCTTTTTTCACAAATTCTTGGTAAGATTCAGGTGTGAGCTGCTGTAACGTCTCAAGTCCCGCTGTCATGGCAAGCGGATTTCCCGACAATGTTCCCGCCTGGTAGATCGGACCGCTCGGCGCGATTCGTTCCATAATGTCAGCTTTGCCGCCATACGCACCGACAGGAAGACCTCCGCCGATGACTTTGCCGAGACACGTTAAGTCAGGCGTCACGCCGAAATACCCTTGCGCACAGTTATAATCCACGCGAAAACCGGTCATGACCTCATCAAAAATGAGCAGCGCGCCATACTGTTCCGTAATGTCGCGAAGTCCTTGTAAAAAGCCTTCCTGCGGCGGAACAACGCCCATATTGCCTGCTACCGGTTCAACAATGACCCCGGCAATATCTTCTCCGTACTCCCGGAATGCGAGTGCAACGCTTTCCAAGTCGTTGTATGGAACAGTAATCGTATTCATTGCTATTCCTTCCGGCACGCCCGGGCTGTCCGGCAGGCCGAGTGTCGCCACTCCGGATCCCGCTTTGATCAGCAGCGAATCACCATGGCCGTGGTAACAGCCTTCAAATTTCAAAATTTTGTTGCGGCCGGTATATCCTCTTGCCAGACGCAGGGCGCTCATTGTCGCCTCTGTGCCGGAGCTGACCATCCGCACGATTTCAACAGACGGCACACGGTCAATGACCAATTTGGCCAGTTCGTTTTCCACTTCAGTGGATGCCCCGAAACTTGTCCCGTTCTCGGCTACTTTTTTCAGACTTTCAACGACCCGGTCGTTCGTGTGGCCCAAAATGAGCGGCCCCCAGCTCAGGACGTAGTCGATATATTCATTGCCGTCAATATCAAAAATTTTCGATCCTTTTCCGCGCTGCATAAAGATCGGGTCCATATCAACTGATTTAAACGCGCGCACCGGGCTGTTCACTCCGCCCGGCATCAGTTTCTGCGCTTCTTTAAAAGCGGCTTTTGATTTTTCATAGCTTCTCATCTGCCTCAGCTCCCGTCAAATGAAATCGTTACTCAGCAAGCCATTTTGCTGCGTCTTTTGCATGATACGTCATAATCAGATCGGCTCCTGCACGTTTCATGCCCGTTAAAATTTCCAGCACCATTTCTTTTTCTTTAATCCAGCCGTTTTGGGCTGCCGCTTTCACCATGGAATACTCCCCGCTCACATTATATGCGACCAGCGGCAGGTGATGGCGGTTTTTCACATCACGCATAATATCTAAGTATGACATAGACGGTTTGACGATTAAAAAGTCAGCGCCTTCTGCCGCGTCTGATTCAGCCTCACGTAGCGCTTCCAGGCGGTTGGCCGGATCCATCTGATATGTTTTTCGGTCACCGAACTGCGGCGTGCTGTCAGCCGCGTCGCGGAACGGACCGTAAAATTCACTTGAATATTTCACGGCATAAGACATGATCGGAACATTCGTGAATCCTTCTTTGTCGAGCGCTTCCCTGATCACTGTGACAAAACCGTCCATCATATTTGAAGGAGCGATGATGTCAGCGCCGGCTTTAGCCTGGCTGACGGCTGTCTGCGCCAGCAGTTCAAGCGACTCGTCATTCAGGATTACTCCGTCTTTCACGACGCCGCAATGGCCGTGATCCGTGTATTCACAGAGACATGTATCAGCGATGACGATCATTTCAGGATAATGCTTTTTAATTTCAGCAATCCCTTTCTGCACAATGCCGTGATCGTGAAAAGCCTGGGTTCCGCAGGCGTCTTTTTCTTCCGGCACGCCGAAAACGATGACCGACTTAATGCCGAGCGATATCAGCTCATCCATTTCATCCTTTAACAAATCGAGTGATACATGATAAACCCCCGGCATGGAAGGAACTTCTTTTTTTCCTTCGAGCCCTTCAACGACAAATAACGGGTAAATAAAATCTGTAGGGTGAAGACGTGTTTCTTTTACTAAATCTCTCATCGCAGCGTTCGCGCGCAAACGGCGGTGTCTGTTAAATGTTTGATTCATCATTATCTATCCTTTCCCGACATGCTGCACATGACGTCCAGCATGCCTTCAATCGTATAGGTGTCAGGCACATGGGATGAGATCCCGTATTCCAAGAGCGCTTTCTCTGTCAAAGGGCCGATGCTGATATAGCTCGCACCGCTGTTTTCCCACGCTTTTTCTCCGTCACCGACCGCGTGCATAAACGTATGCACCGCCGATGAGCTGGTAAACGTAATAAAATCAAAATGAGAGCGGGATGCAGCCCATCTCAGCTCGTCCATGCCTTTTTCATCCTGAATGGTATTGTATAACACCCATTCCCTTATTTGATAGCCAAGCGGCTCAAGCTCCGCTTTTATGACATCGCGTGATAAATTGCCCTTTATCACTGAAATGGGTTCGGCAGCTGATGCGTGCCGTTTTAAAGTATCAGCCAGACATTCCGCCACATACTCGTCAGGCATCGCATCCGTCCGGGCTCCCCGCTCTTTCAGGGCGCGCGCTGTCTTTTCACCGACGGCTGCGATTTTTTTCCGTCCCGAAAGCGCAAGGCCGTGCTGATCAAGGTAGGAAAAAAAGAACCGGACACCGTTTACGCTTGTAAACACAAGCCAGCCCGGTTCAGAAAGGTCTTCCCGCAGACTGTCCGCACATTCATCCGGGAGCGCTTCCTGAAAAGCGATCAGAGAGGCGGAAACAGCCGTTCCGCCGAGCGCCTCCACTTTTTGTCGGAACGGTGCTGCCTGTCTTTTGTTCCGGGTGACGAGCACGGTCTTTCCTTGTAAAGGAAGGTCATTTGCCATCCTGATCGAGCTCCTGTTTCACGCTGTCGATTAGTGCTTTGGCTCCTTTTTCAGACATCATCGCCGCACAGCGTTTCCCGATTTCTTCCGGATCATGTCCCGCCGCTGTTTCTTTATAAATCGTCTTTCCGTCCGGAGACGCGACAAGACCGACCAATTCAACCTCATCCCGGTCATTGACGGACGCATACCCGGCTATCGGCACTTGGCAGCCGCCTTCCATCGCGTGTAAGAAAGCCCGTTCGGCTGCCACCGTGCGCTGCGTATACTCATCGGTAAATTGCGCAAACAGCTTCAAAAGCTCTTCATCCGACTCTCTGCATTCAATAGCAAGAGCGCCTTGGCCGACCGCAGGCAGACAGCGGTCCGGTTCGAGGAATTCAGATACGACATCATCTTTCCAGCCCATTCTCGAAAGCCCCGCAGCCGCTAAAATAATAGCATCGTAATCTTCCGTTTCAAGCTTTTGAAGTCTCGTATCGATATTGCCTCTGATCCACTTAATTGTAAGGTCAGGGCGTTCAGCAAGAATCTGGGCGCTTCTTCTTAAACTGCTGGTGCCGATGATGCCCCCTTCTTTTATGCCGTCCAGCTTTTGATGCCCTTTTGAAATGAGCGCATCACGCGGATCCTCACGTTTCGGTATGCAGCCTATGACAAGACCCTCAGGCAAAACGGCGGGCATGTCTTTCATGCTGTGAACCGCCATATCAATCTCCTGATGCAGCAGCGCCTGTTCAATCTCTTTGACAAACAAACCTTTGCCGCCCACTTTTGACAGTGTAACATCGAGGATGCGGTCGCCTTTTGTGACAATCTCCCGGATTTCAAAGTCATAGGAAGGATTCAATTCCTTCAGTTTGTTAATCACCCATTTTGTCTGGGTCATAGCCAGTTTGCTCCGTCTGGAACCTACCTTAATCGTTCTCATTTTCTTTCCTCCCGAATCTGTTTGGGCGCGTGCGTTAACTGAACCAATGGAATTGTGACAGGCTTCCGAGCAGGAAGTAATTAATCATCAGCACGAGAAAACATGCTGAATTCCATAACGCCGCCACTTTTCCCTGCAGTTCCTTAATCATTCTGATATATAAATAGTAGCTGTATAAAAGCAGCACAATAAACGAGCCGAGCACTTTTGAATCAAACCAGTACAGCGTTTCCAGCGACACATACGCCCAGATCACGCCTAATATCAGGCTCAACAGCAGCATCGGAACCCCGATGACATTTAAAACGTAAGCCATATAATCAAGTTTTGACAAATCTTCAATTCTCAACAGCCATTTTCCCCATTTTTTCTTCTTTAATAAAGAATATTGAAACTGATAAAGAAGCGAAAAGACAAAAGAAAGGGAAAAAGCGCCGTAAGACAGAATCGCCATTGTAATATGAATGACCAAAAGCTCTGAGACCAGCTGGCCGGAAAAGGCGGCCGAATGCTGATCCGTCGGTGAAAACGTATGAATCGCAATCATCGAGAAACCGATGACATTCGTGAAAAACACGATAAAATCAACCCGAAGAATCTGCGTGACCACAAGTGAAAGCGTGACAAGCACCCACGCATAAAAGTAAAGGGCCTCTGTAATATTCAAGACCGGAAATCTGCCTGTCTGCCACATGAAATAAGAAAGATAGACGGTTTGCAGAGTCCAGACAATAGAAAGCAACCAGAAGGCTATTTTTCCAGCCTTCCGGTTGTGTTGAAGAAAATCTATAAAGTAAAAAGGACGCTTACTGCATAAATAACAATTGTCGCTTCATTAAGTCTTGCCATTGCTGTATCAATCATACAGCCCTCACTCACTTACAAGCGGACGTAAGCCCGTTTTTGCTTCTGCCTTTTGAAACGAATGAACCGTCTGGCGGTTATCCAGGCTTTTGTCCAGCTGGCGGCCGGCCTCTTCCTCAATATCGAAAATCTGCATAAACAGCTTCAGCTTTTCATCTGAATCCGCTTCAACCGCAAGCTCTTTCGCTTTCAGAATCGGGTCGCGCAGCATTTGGTTAATGATGCTTTTCGTATGTTTGCTGAGAAGTTTTTTCTCTCTTACCGTCAGATGAGGCAGCTTGCGCTCAATGCTCTGCATCGTATCGGACTGGATGGACAGCGCCTTTTCACGCAGCGCCGAAATGACCGGCACGACGCCCAGCGTATTAAGCCACTGCTTAAACTCAACAATTGCCGCTTCAATAAACAGCTCGACTTTTTCAGCGGTTTCGCGGCGTTCTTGTAAGTTGGCTTCAACGATTCCTTCAAGGTCATCAATATCGTACAGAAAAACACCTTCAAGATCGTTAAGCGCCGGATCGAGGTCTCTCGGCACAGCGATATCCACCATAAATAACGGACGGCCTTTCCGCTGTCTGCCCGCTCTCTCCATCATTTCTTTAGACACGACGAAATCACTTGCGCCTGTCGAACTGATTAAAATATCAGCTTCAGCAAGTGCATGTTCAAGCTGGTTTAAGCTGCGCGCTTCTCCGGAGAAACGGTCAGCAAGCGCTTTTGCCTTCAAAAACGTTCTGTTGATGACCGTTACTTTGCCGATACCCTGACCGTGCAGGTTTTCTGCGGCGAGCTCGCCCATTTTTCCCGCACCGAGAATCAAAATGTGCTTATTTGACAATGAGCCGAAGATTTTTTTCGCGAGTTCAACGGCGGCGTAACTGACGGAAACGGCATTGGCGCCGATATCGGTTTCGGCATGCGTGCGTTTGCCGACGGTCACCGCCTGTTTAAACAGCTCATTGAAAATGGTGCCGATCGTCTTTTCTGCCTGCGCCGTTTTAAAGCTCGAGCGGACCTGGCCGAGTATTTGCGTCTCTCCGATGACCATGGAATCCAAACCGCACGCCACACGGAATAAATGCTCGATCGCCGCGTCGCTCTCATAAAATTTCAGAAACGGAGACAGCTCTTCTTTCGGCAGCGAGAACCATTCGGATAAAAATGTCTTTATATAATAACGGCCGGTATGAAGCTGGTCGACCACCGCATATATTTCGGTGCGGTTGCAGGTTGACACGATAATGTTTTCAAGAACGCTTTTTTCTTCTTTTAAACGGAGCATCGCTTCTGCAAGCTCATCCGGCTGAAAACTTATTTTTTCGCGTATTTCAATAGGGGCGGATTTATAATCTACTCCCACAACAAGAATATGCATCGCTTTCATGCACCCCCGTACATCGCAATTTATTTATAATCATTCTAACATAGAATTTATTATTTATAATAATTATAACATAGTTTCTTCGGGAAAATGTGAACAGATTTCAAAAATGTTATGCTATAGTATAAAAAGCTCGTTTCCACTGTAATCATCATACTAAAAATCCTTTACTGCGGGTAGGTGACAGGATGAAAAAAACATCAATTTTATTACCGGGACTTCTGCTTGCCGCTTCATTATTCGCATGGCTTCAGAGCGGACAGGTTCACCTGTTTGCGAATCAGGGGGAATGGCCGGTGCTCCTTATGCTCTTGGGGGCCGTGCTCTTGTATCAGGGCAAAAGGGAAGCGGCCGGGCCTCACGTCCTGATCGGCATGCTTCTTTTCGGCATAGGTTTACACTTTTTTCGCCAAACCTGAGCTCTCATGGTGGCCGGGAGATTTTGAAATGATTCTCTTCGTCTTCGGATTCTCCTTATTTGCGGCAGCCAGAAAAGAATATGTATACGAAGCGGCTGCCATGATTGGTTTTTCCCTCTTTTTATACTTCTTTAAACAAATTACGGCGTGGCTGGAGTCCGTCCATATTCCGACGGAACACTTCAAAACATACTGGCCGTATGTTTTCATCGGAATCAGCCTTTTATTATTGTTTATCAAGCGGAACAAAACTATACGATAAAACCCAAAACGCACCGCGTTTTGGGTTTTTCATTACCGGCTGATCATTTTTTAATGGCTCCCCATGCTTCATCTTTGCCTTTTTCGTTTCAGAGGAAAATAAAATCAGCTCATCTTCAGGATCCATATCAAGCGTCTGTTTGACAACCTTTAAGTGCTTGTCCCATTTTCCTTTTGGAATCTTATCCGCTTTTGTCGCGATAACGATGACGGGAATGCCGTAATACTTCAGGAATTCATACATGTTCACGTCTTCAGCAGACGGCGCGTGCCTGAGGTCGACAATCTGCACGCAGGCTTTCAGCTCTTCGCGGGTCGTCATATAGGTTTCAATCATTCTCCCCCATGCTTCCCGCTCGCTTTTGGAAACTTTCGCAAATCCGTACCCGGGAACGTCGACAAAATGCAATTCATCATTGATGATGTAAAAGTTTAAAGTCTGTGTTTTCCCCGGTTTTGATGACGTTCTGGCCAAGTTTTTCCGATTGATTAATGAATTGATAAAAGATGACTTTCCTACATTTGATCTGCCCGCCAGCGCGATTTCCGGAAGCCCCCCATCAGGGTACTGTTCGGGTTTGACCGCGCTGATCACGATTTCTGACTTTGTGACTTTCATTTCTTCTCTCCTACTAAGGCATGTTCCAAAACGTCATCCAGGTGAGACACGAATATAAACTTCAGTCCTTCTCTGACGCTTTCTGGAATATCCTCTATATCTTTTCGTTATCTTTAGGCGCAATAATAGTGGTCAGGCCCGCTCTGTGCGCGCCGAGCGCCTTTTCTTTCAGTCCGCCGATCGGAAGCACGCGGCCCCGCAGCGTGATTTCTCCCGTCATACCGACTTCGCGTTTTACCGCACGGTCCGTTAATGCTGAAACGAGCGCCGTGGCCATCGTAATTCCGGCAGAAGGGCCGTCTTTCGGCACCGCTCCTTCAGGGACATGGATATGAATGTCATACTTCTCATGGAATTTCGGATCGATTCCGAACTGTTCCGCTTTCGAGCGGACATAACTGAAAGCGGCCTGCGCTGATTCCCGCATGACATCTCCAAGCTTCCCTGTCAGAACCAGCTTTCCTTTTCCCGGTGACAATGACACTTCGATTGACAGCGTATCTCCGCCGACCGTCGTATACGCAAGCCCCGTGACAACCCCGATTTGATCTTCGGTTTCCGCCTGTCCGTATCTGAATATCCGTTTTCCGAGATAGTCGGCCAGATTTTTCTCTGTAACGGTAATGCGTTTTCTCTCCTCAGACACAATGGCCTTTGCAGCCTTTCGGCAAATGGCGGCAATCTGGCGTTCAAGCGTTCTCACGCCGGCTTCCCTCGTATAGTAGCGGATGATGTCCGTAATCGCCTGATCCCGAATCTGCAGGTTGCTCTTTGTGAGGCCGTGCTCTTTGATTTGTTTCGGAAGCAGGTGGTCTTTCACGATCTCCAGCTTTTCGTTTTCAGTGTAGCCTGACAGGCTGATAATCTCCATTCTGTCTCTGAGAGGGCCCGGGATGGAAGCAAGGTTATTCGCAGTCGCGATAAACAGCACTTTCGATAAATCGAACGTCTCTTCAATATAGTGGTCGCTGAATGTGCTGTTTTGTTCCGGATCCAGCACCTCAAGCATCGCCGAAGACGGATCGCCTCTGAAATCAGACGACATTTTGTCGATCTCGTCGAGGAGAAAGACCGGATTTTGTTTGCCGGCTTTTTTCATTCCCTGGATAATCCGGCCCGGCATCGCCCCGACGTATGTGCGCCGGTGCCCGCGGATTTCAGACTCATCGCGCACTCCGCCCAGTGAAATTCTCACAAAACGGCGTCCCATGCTCGTACTGATTGATTTTGCAAGAGATGTTTTACCGACTCCCGGAGGTCCGGCGAGACAAAGAATCGGCCCTTTCAGCGTTTTCGTCAGCTGTTTCACGGCCAAATACTCCAAAATCCGCTCTTTCACTTTCTCTAAGCCGTGATGCTCTTTATCTAAGATTTCCCCGGCTTTTTTAATATCAAGTTTATCTTCTGTTTCATCCGACCACGGAAGGGCGATGAGCCAGTCGATATAGTTGCGGATAACAGAGCTTTCCGCTGAGCTTGACGGCACTTTTTCGTAACGGCTTAATTCCTTAAGCGCCGTTTCTTTGACACGCTCAGGCATGCCTGCTTCTTCTATCTTTTCCGTGAGCGACTGAACTTCGCCGGTTTTTCCTTCTTTGTCGCCAAGCTCCTTCTGAATGGCTTTCATCTGTTCGCGCAAATAGTATTCCTTTTGAGTGCGTTCCATCGAACGTTTGACGCGCTGACCGATTTTTTTCTCAATCTCCAGCACTTCTTTTTCATTATGAATGGAACGAATGACCTTATTCAGACGTTCTTTAATATCCGCCGTTTCTAAAATGTCCTGCTTGTCCTTTAATTTCAGCGGGAGATGAGAAGCGACGATATCCGCCATTCTGCCGGGCTCTTCAATATCAGTCACAGCCGCATACGTTTCTGCGGAGATTTTTTTAGAAATTTTTATGTACTGGTCAAAATGGTCCAGCAGCGTCCGCATAAGCGCTTCGTCTTCCACGTCTTTTGAATCATCCTCATGCATCAGCTGTATATCGACCGAAGTATAATCTTCGAGTTCGGTGTATTCAAGGATCTGCGCCCGCTGAATGCCTTCTACAAGCACTCTGATCGTACCGTTGGGCAGCTTCAGCATCTGTTTAATTTTTGTATAAGTGCCGACGGCGAAAATATCCTCTTCACCCGGTTCGTCTATCGAAATATCCTGCTGAGTGGCTAAAAAAATCATATGATCATGCATCATTGCCTGTTCAAGAGCCTGAACCGACTTGTCACGGCCTACATCTAAATGTAAAACCATTGTCGGGTATACCAATAAGCCTCTTAAAGGGAGGAGCGGGATGCTGCGTTTTGTATCTTCTGCCATGTGACTGACACCTCCGTGACTTTAGTATGAACCATTATAATACAACTTTTTCATCGTTGTACAATTCCGGGATCGGGCTTTAATCGGCTTATCCGCCTGCCCTGTATATAAAACAGTCTCTTCGTAGTATACCCTTTCTTTCTGTTCTGAAAAAGGAAAAGATGTCCTCCATAAAAAAAACCCCATTATAAAAATGGGGTTTATACAGATTCTTTATTCATTTGGATATCAAACGGTTTTTGTTCTGAAGGAGGGTCAACCAATATGACGTCAAGCACTTCCTGGAACGTTTTTACCGCTTTAATGGTGATTCCGTCTATTCGTTTCAGAATGGACTGCTGATTTTCATATGGGATAATGACCGTTTTTGCTCCGGCCTGTTTTGCGGCTTTAATTTTCGGAATGACGCCGCCGATCGGTTTGACAAGCCCCGTCAGGCTGATTTCTCCCGTCATCGCCACCGTATGGTCGATCGGGATGCGGTGAATCGCGGAAAAAATCCCCGCGGCCATCGCGATACCTGCTGAAGGTCCGTCAATCGGGCCTCCGCCCGGAAAATTGACGTGAATGTCATAGTCTGAAGGTTTGATGCCCATTGTGCGGAGAACCGTCAGAACATTTTCCACAGATCCCTTCGCCATGCTTTTGCGGCGGATCGACTTCGATTGGCTGCCGATGCTTTCTTCCTCTGCAATTCCCGTGATATTCAGGCTTCCTTTGTCCTGCGCAGGTGTGACATTCACTTCGATTTCCAGCAACGCGCCGCTGTTCGGCCCGTAGACGGCAAGTCCGTTCACGATGCCGACTTGCGGTTCATCGGCGATTTTCTGCTCATTTTTAGGTGTGAGCTGACTGGAATGAACAACCCATTCTATATCTTCTGTCGTGATTTCTTTTCTGTCCTCAGTCACCGCCATGCCGGCGGCGATCTGGATCATATTGACGGCTTCACGTCCGTTTCTCGTATATGCGGTCAGCACGCTGAGAGCTTCGTCAGAAATCTCTTTCTGAATTTTGTCGGCTGCTTTCTTCGCAACGATTTTAAGTTCATCCTTTTCCAGCTCGCGGAAAAATACTTCAAGACAGCGCGAACGGATGGCCGGCGGAATTTCAGTCGGCATTCTCGTTGTCGCTCCGATCAAACGGAAATCCGCCGGAAGCCCATTTTGAAAAATATCATGAATGTGATTCGGTATTTGCGTATTTTCTTCACTGTAATACGCACTGTCTAAAAATACTTTTCGGTCTTCAAGCACCTTCAGCATTTTATTCATCTGAATCGGGTGAAGCTCGCCGATTTCATCAATAAACAATACCCCGCCGTGAGCATGGGTCACAGCCCCCTGTTTCGGCTGCGGAATGCCTGCCTGGCCCATCGCACCCGCTCCCTGATAAATCGGATCATGCACTGAACCGATAAGCGGATCGGCAATCCCCCGTTCATCAAACCGCGCGGTCGTCGCATCAAGTTCAACAAAAACAGCCTGCTTTTGAAACGGTGACTGTTTATGTTTTTTCGCTTCTTCCAATACCAGCCGCGCCGCAGCCGTTTTACCGACTCCCGGAGGACCGTAAATAATGACGTGCTGCGGGTTCGGTCCGCAAAGCGCTGCTTTTAACGCTTTAATTCCGTCTTCCTGGCCGACAATGTCCTGAAAGCTTTTCGGCCGCACCTTTTCTGATAAAGGTTCTGATAAACTGATGGCGCGCATTTTGCGCAGCTGTTCCATTTCCTTTTTTGATTCTTTATCTATCGTCACTTTTTGTGTTCGCTGGTTTTTGAGCAGATTCCAAAAATATAGTCCGATGACTATCCCGAAAAACAGCTGTACAAATAATGCGATCCCTGTCCAACTCATGCTGGTCCCTCCTGAAAAAACGATTTATGTATCCAATTCATTCCTCTGTCCGCTAGTATCTCCCAGCAAAGCCCGGAATAAACATTTTCAGAAGGGTCAGGACAAGAAAAAAAACCTCCTGATTAATTCGGGTCAGGAGGTTTTGTCGTGTTATGCTGATGTTTTATCTTGGCCGACAACAGTGCCGTCTTTTAATACAAGACGCGGCGCTTCACCGTCTGCGACTGTCGCTCCGGTAATGACACATTTTTCAATATCATCGCGGGACGGCAGATCAAACATGACGTCAAGCATGATGCCTTCAATGATAGAACGCAGGCCGCGTGCGCCTGTTTTACGCTCGATCGCTTTTTTCGCAATTTCAGATAATGCCTCGCCTTCAAATTCAAGCTCGACATCATCAAGTTCTAACATTTTCTTGTATTGTTTGACGAGTGCGTTTTTCGGTTTAGTCAGAATTTCAACCAGTGCCGTTTCGTCAAGCTGCTCAAGGCTTGCAATGACAGGAAGACGGCCGATGAATTCAGGAATCAGACCGAAACGGAGCAGGTCTTCCGGGAGAACTTTAGAAAGCAGTTCTTCTTTTTCCAGGTCTGCCGCTTTATTATCTGAGCCGAAGCCGATGACTTTTTGTCCGAGACGGCGTTTGATGATTTGTTCAATGCCGTCAAATGCACCGCCGCAAATGAACAGAATGTTCGTCGTATCGATCTGGATGAATTCCTGATGAGGATGTTTACGTCCTCCTTGAGGCGGCACGCTTGCAACCGTTCCTTCAAGAATTTTCAGCAGCGCCTGCTGAACGCCTTCGCCTGATACGTCGCGTGTAATGGACGGGTTTTCAGATTTCCGCGCTACTTTATCGATTTCATCGATATAAATAATGCCTTTTTCTGCTTTTTCCACATCATAGTCTGCTGCCTGAATCAGCTTGAGGAGGATGTTTTCTACGTCCTCACCGACATATCCGGCTTCAGTCAGAGATGTAGCGTCCGCGATCGCAAACGGAACGTTCAGAATACGCGCAAGCGTCTGGGCAAGAAGTGTTTTCCCGCTTCCAGTCGGTCCGATTAAAGAAATATTACTTTTAGAAAGCTCAACATCATCCACTTTACTGTTGGAATTGATGCGTTTGTAATGGTTGTATACCGCAACCGCAAGTGATTTCTTCGCCTGATCCTGTCCGATGACATATTCATTCAGAATCTCACGGATTTCCTGCGGCTTCGGAACGTCTTTAAATTCGACTTCTTCTTCTGTACCAAGCTCTTCCTCTACGATTTCTGTACAGAGCTCAATACATTCGTCGCATATATATACACCCGGTCCTGCAACCAGCTTACGAACCTGATCTTGCGTTTTTCCGCAGAACGAGCATTTCAATTGTCCTTTTTCCTCGTTGAATTTAAACATTCTTTCACCCCTTAATCTTGTCTCACTTTTTCTTTTACCTGAAGGGCAAAAGAAAACGGTTCTTGCTACGATCGAGTATGTATTGCATTTTACCATACTTTCCAGTAAGACGGTAACAATGTGTTTCGCACTTGCACATTCTATATGTATGACGAAAAACAGCCCGGCAATGACTATCTTGCCCCAAGAAAAAGAGTTATATCATAATTGTACAAAACAAGGCACGAATTAATCGCGCCCTGTTTTATTATGTCTATTATTATGAACCATATTAACGGTTTTCTACAAGAAAATCAATTGCTTTTCGAACTTTTAAATCTTCTTTCATCGCGTCAGTTGAACCGATTGCCTGCTTGATGTTTTCAACCGGCATGTTGTAAGCTTCAGCCATTTTAGTCAGCTCAGCTTCAACTTCTTCGTCTGTTACTTCAAGGTTTTCAGCTTGAGCGATCGCTTCAAGAGTCAGGTTTGATTTTACGCGTTTTGCGGCATCTTCTTTCATTTGCTCTTTTAACGCGTTTTCGTCTTGGCCTGAGAATTGAGTGTAAAGCTCAAGGTTCATGCCTTGCATTTGCAGACGCTGTTCGAATTCTTTCAGCATGCGGTCAAGCTCAGTGTCGATCATCGCTTGAGGAACATCAGCTTCAGCGTTTTCAGATGCTTTCAGAACAAGCTCTTCACGCAATTTAGCGTCAGCTTCGTTTTCTTTTGCTTCTTCAAGGCGTTTTTTTGTTTTCTCAGTTAATTCAGCAAGCGTTTCAACTTCTTCGTCAATGTCTTTTGCGAATTCGTCGTTAAGCTCAGGAAGCTCTTTCGCTTTGATTTCATGAATTTTCACTTTGAAAACAGCTGGTTTTCCGGCAAGCTCTTCAGCGTGGTACTCTTCAGGGAATGTTACTTCAACATCCTTTTCAGCGCCTGCTTCAAGGCCTGTTAACTGCTCTTCGAAGCCCGGGATGAATGAACCTGATCCTACTTCAAGTGAGTAGTTCTCAGCTTTTCCGCCTTCAAACGCTTCGCCGTCAACGAAACCTTCGAAGTCAAGAACGACTGTATCGCCGTTTTCAACAGCGCCTTCTTCTTTCACGACAAGCTCAGCCTGACGCTCTTGAAGCGCTTTAAGTTCGTTTTGTACATCTTCGTCAGTAACGGCAGTGTCATCTTTTTCGATTCCTAAGCCTTTGTAATCGCCAAGTTTCACTTCCGGTTTTACAGTCACTTTTGCAGTGAAAATTAAGCTTTCGCCTTTTTCGATTTTTTCAACATCGATTTCAGGGCGGTCTACAGGCTCAATGCCGGCTTCTTCAACCGCTTTAGGGTATTCTACAGGAAGTAAAATATCTAAAGCATCCTGGTAAAGAGCTTCAACGCCGAAACGCTGTTCGAATAAACCGCGGGGAACTTTCCCTTTGCGGAATCCAGGAATAGAAACCTGTTTTACTACTTTTTTAAATGCATCATCAAGAGCTGTTTTGAACGTATCCGCATCAACTTCAACCGTTAATACGCCTTCGTTGCCTTCTTGTTTTTCCCATTTTACAGACATGTGTTTCCCTCCAAAAATCTATTCAGGTTGTGTCGGTCTTCCATTCTAAAGCAATCCGCGGCTTTGTCAAAGAAAAAACCGCTTTGAATCAGAATCATTATGTAATGAACTGGCAGCCTGTCCAACCGTAATTCTCATTTCAGTTAAACCGCTATACATAAATACAACCACTATATTATAACATAACGCCTACCGCTTTCAACTATATGGTGTGATTTACAAATAAGAAATTTCTTCAATATCCTTAATCATCGTGCAGGCTTCTTCGAGTTCGCGGCTGTCAAACTCGTACATCATATGAAGTTCCTCCGGCTCAATGTCAATGCCGTGCATCTCGTAACCGACCTTATGAAGCGCAGCCGCCCATAAATCCGCGTTCAAAAACTTCGGCATAAAAGGGTGCAGAACGTACAGATGCCTTCTCCACAGCTCCTCGACGGCAGCGTATAATGTAGGGTTTTCATTGCCGAGCGTTTCATCAAGCACCCGGAGAACGCGGTGCAAAATCGGAGCCGCATCAGGCTGAACCGTTTCACTCGGAACCGCGGTCATTGAATCGCCGAATTTTGTAATATGGACCGGCTTGCTGTAGTCGTGCTCCGCCATCAGTGTCAAAATCATTGTCTTGATAAGAGGATGCGCGCCCGGATCTTGAAGAATCGTTTTTAAGAGACCCGTGTATTTTGCAATATTGCGGTCTTTAAGAGAATGAATCAGATTCATTTGTTCAGCGGGGCTGTTCAGCACTTTTTCCGCATCAAGAATGTCCTCGTATTCCTCCTCCCACGCCTCATCCTGCTGATCGGGATCGGTCATTTTGCGGCTGAATTCGAGCAGCCGGTAGAATTGCTCCGCACTTTCTGCGGGCAGCTGGTTTTCTTCCAGCACAGCTTCAATTGTGCTTTTGACTTCTTCATATTGTTTCAGCTGAATTAAAATGGTCATGTACACCTGCAGCACGGTGAAATAATGGCCGTACCCTTCATTCAGCATTTTCTCGCAAACTTGTTTTGCTTCTTCCAATTCCCCGAGTTCCAGAAAACAAATCGCCATGCCTAAATGTACGTCGGACTCGGTATCGCCGTGGCTTACCGCCTCTGAAAACAGTTCGAGGGCCTCCTCATACTGTTTATCCTTCATGGCGGCCATCCCTTTATCAACCAAGCGTTCTTTCAGACGGGGGAAAGGAATGATATCAGCTTTTTTCTTGTCATGCGTCATACTTTATTTCCTTTCAGGCGCTATTTTGTTCAAGTGTATCAACACGCGTCATGAAACACAAGAAAGGATGATGCACACGGTAAAAAAAG
>NZ_ANAT01000009.1:0-29436 GCF_000411595.1 Paenibacillus lentimorbus NRRL B-30488
TTTTTTATTCATGGACGGGAATCATTTGATCCGTCAGAACATCAAAGGAGTAGCCCTGGGCTTTCAGTTTTTGAATCAGGCTCGGTAAAGCGTGCACCGTCGCAGGCAGATCGTGCATTAAAATGACATGCGGCCTGCTCGTATGAACGCTTTCCAAATATGCGAGCTGATTCAATACTTCCGGCACGTACCGTGCGTTTTTGTACTTCCAGTCTTCACTGTCTATCGTCCAGTCCCAGTACACGAATCCGCCTTTTTCGAGATTCTTAATCTGGGCATCCGTCAATGACGGTTTACTGCCGTAAGGCGTGCGGACAAGATCCGTTTTTACTCCAGTGATTGTCTCGAGCGTATCGCGTCCCTGCTGCATTTCGTTCAGCGGTGATGTCGGTGTTTGATAAAACAGGTGATTATCGTGCGTCACGCCGTGCAGGCCGAGCGCGATTCCTTCCTGCTTCGCTCTTTGCACGGAATGCTTATAGGCTTTCATCCGCGGTTCAAGCATAAAAAAAGTGGCCTTTGCGCCATTTGCCTTCAATACATTCAACAGCTGTTCAGTATATGGAGACGGCCCGTCGTCGAAGGTTAAATATACCGTTTTTTTCCCTGGGTCACGCTCTTTCTGCAAATGTTTCATTAAGACGTCGGGAGAATCATTTTTCAGCCGCAGGCTTTCTGCTTCATCCCGAAGCTGCCCGTTTGCGGTCACGGTGACCTGTTTGTTTTTTGCGGCGGAAGCGGAATATCCCATTATGACGATTACCAGAAGCAGTCCGCACAAAACTGCTAAACTCGTAAGTTTAAAAGCTAATGAAAACAGAGAAGGGGAAGCACCTTCTTTTGTGTTGCGCATAACAATCTCTCCAGTAGCATAAGTTTCTGCATAATGCCGATAACAGCGGAGGCTTGCGAAGTGCCATAAGTTAACAGCATATGTATGTCGAATCAAGTATACAGGAACAAAACTGGAAAAGACATAGAAAAGATGTCGAATAATAAGATTTTAAGAAAAAATAAACTCCGCAGCCGGCTCGTTCAGTATGATAGAATAGTTGACAATAACAGCTGAGAATGCACATCACGGCAGATAACGATTAGGAGGGTTTACATGAAGACATTAGTAAACGGCCAGTTGATTGATCGTGAAGAAGCGGCAGTTGATATTGAGGACCGCGGATATCAATTCGGTGACGGTGTGTATGAGGTCATCAGAGTGTATAACGGCGCCTTATTCGGTCTGCGTGAGCATATCGTCCGTCTTTTCAGAAGCGCCGCAGAAATCGGCATCACCCTGCCGTTCTCCGCAGAGGACATAGAATGGGATCTGCAAAAGCTCGTACAGGAAAATAAACTCATTGACGGCGGGGTCTATATACAGACGACGAGAGGGAAGGCGCCGCGGAAGCACCAGTATGACGAAGGTTTGGAGCCGCAGACGACGGCATACACCTTTTCAGTGAAAAAACCGGAAAATGAACAACAAGCCGGAGCGCAGGCCATCACGGCGGAAGACAAACGCTGGCTGAGGTGTGACATTAAGAGTCTGAATTTACTGTATAATGTGATGGTAAAACAAAAAGCCTATGAAGCAGGCGCTTATGAAGCGGTGCTGATAAGGGACGGGGCGGTCACGGAAGGAACCTCATCCAATGTATACGCCGTCATAAACGGCACCGTCCGGACGCATCCTGCAAATGAGCTGATTTTAAACGGCATTACGCGGATGAAACTGTTAGAGCTGATGAAAGAAAACGGGATTGAGGTGCGGGAGAAGGCTCTTACCGAAGACGAACTCAGAGATGCGGATGAAATTTTCATCTCGTCAACGACGTCTGAATTAATCCCGATCGTAACCCTTGACGGAAAACCGGTCGGAAGCGGATCGCCGGGACCTGTAGCCAAAACGATTCAGGAGGCATTTCAGTCGCACATTCAGCAGGAGCTCGGCGTTCAGTCATAAGCTGAAAAAAAGGCCGGAACACATCCGGCCTTTTTGCTTCAGTCAGATAAAAAGAGATTCGATATGCTGAACGAGCACACGGGAGATCTTCTCTTTTGAAAGACGATCAGGTTCAAGCATGGCATGCAGCGCCAACCCGTCGGCGATAGCGTACATTTTCTCCGCTTCGGTTTCTTTATCAAGATTCGGTTTCAGAAGCTTATTTTCATCCAGCCAGTCAATCAGGCCGCGGATATATGCCAAGATCCCGTCCTGCTGGGGTTGAAACTCTTCTCCCTTATGTCTGGCATAAGCTGTGAAAGCGAACCATACCTCCATTTCAGCCATCGTTTCTTCGTCTGTCGGGATAATTTCAAGCATCAGACGCACCGCTTTTTCTTTCGGCGGCAGATCTTTCATGGCAACTTCGTTAATTCTGGCGGCCGCTTTTCTTTTACGAGTGTCATCGCATACCCTAAAAGCTCATCCTGGGTGGTGAAATAGTGCCTCAGCGCGCCTAAAGAAAGACCCGCTTCTTGGGCGATGTTTCTCACTGTCGCTCCTTCCATTCCCCGCTCCAAAATCGTCCGCCAAGTGGCTTCGGCTATTTGTTTTCTTCTTTTTTCATGATCGATTATTTTAGGCATGGTTCCAGTGTAACAGGAAATATTTTTTCTTGCAATTTTGTAATACAGTTGTATTAAATAAAAAGCAGTGATACAATGCATTTTAGAAAACGATAAGGGGGAACCGGATTGAACGCGATTGCTTGGTTGATTGTCATTTGTGAGGCTGCTTTTTGGGCGGCTGTCATCTTCGGATTGGCGGCGCGCTATATATTCAGGCGGCAAAAGCTCGGAATGTTTTTTTTCGCTCTCATTCCTATATTGGATGCCGTACTGTTTCTGGCGGCCGCAGCTGATTTATACAGAGGGGCGGCGGCGACTATGGCGCATGCAGTGGCGGCCGTTTATATCGGAGTGTCTGTCGCCTTCGGAAAAAGCATGATTCAATGGGCGGATGAGCGGTTCCGCTATTATGTGGTAAAGGAAGGGGCAAAACCGGTCAAGCGGTACGGACTGGATTATGCCAAACATTATGCAAAAGGATGGGGAAGACATGTTTTAGCATTTGTCATCGGCGGCGTTCTTTTAGCCGGAACGGTATTTCTCATTCAGGACGCTTCCCGCACCGAAGCGCTCAGCGGACTGTTAAAGGGCTGGTCTGTCGTATTGTGCATCGATTTTTTTGATCATGGCGAGTTTTTTTTGTGATGCCGAAAAAAAGAAAAAACAGACGGGAGCTGTAAAAAAAAGCAGCTTTTTGATTAAGCTGCTTTACAGAAAGAATTATTTTACGATCAGCACGGGAATATCGGATTTCGATGACAGTTTTTCACTGACGCTTCCGAATAAAAGTTTTTTCAGCCTGTTCTGGTCCCGGCTCCCCATGACGATCAAATCCGCCGATATACGGTCGGCATGCTCGATAATGGCATCAGCGGGATCACCTTCTAAAATGTCGATATCCCCGTCAATCTGGCTGTCGTTCATCAGCATTCTCGCTTCCGCAACGATTTCTTCCGTACGGTCTTCATAAATCATCGGATCAGGGGAGATTCTTTCCGCCTGGAGCGGGTCAGGAACGCTTGCAATCCCGCCGCCGATATACGTTGCCCCGGCTCCCGGCCTCGGGGGATCAACAATCGTCTGGGTATCTTTTGCATTGTGGGAATGTACGACCGTTAAATCCGCGTGAAACGTTTTTGAAAGGTCTATGGCTTTTTGGAGCGCTTTTTTACTATCATCACTTCCGTCAAAAGCTGCTATCAACCGGTCTGCGTGAAACATCAGCCTCATCCTTTCAGTAAAAAAGGTTTGTTTTACAATACCCGTGCAGCAGAAATGTAAAACCTGCATTGACAAAAAAAGGATTTGTTTATATGATGAAGGAGCAATATAGGGAAAAAGGAGGTATGGATCATGTCAAAACTAAAGCTTGTCAACTCATCTTCAGCTGAATACCGGCGTGACTCCCATACAGCTTCCGTTTTCTGAACATTTGCTTAAAAACGGGGCAGTCGCGCATAAACGGCGGGTCTGTACCTTATTTATAATAATAAGAGGCATGGAGCTGAGGCTTCATGTCTTTTTTTATACAAAAAAATGAAAGAAAGACAGGTGTGATGCATGTGGCGGCATTAGCGAAAACAATGAAAAACAATCCGGAAAAGCTTGAGGGCGGCTGATTGATGAAAGGGGATGACGGTATTTGTTTACTGTATTAAAAAAGCTCGCGTGGTTTTTTAAAGCCTATTGGCTGCGCTATACGACAGCGATTGTTCTGTTATTGATTGTGAATGTCATTGAGATGTTTCAGCCTAAACTTCTCGGTAACGCGATAGACGATATGAAGGCGGGCGTGTTTACGAAAAGCGGGATGCTGTTTTACATATGTGTTTTTCTCGCATTAACGGCAGCCGTCTATTTACTGTCTTATTTTTGGATGTATCAGCTTTTCGGCGGGGCGAATGTCATGGAGAAGATTCTCCGGTCAAAACTGATGGGGAGGCTTCTTCAAATGTCACCGCCGTTTTACGAGAAATACAGAACGGGCGATTTAATGGCGCGGGGGACAAATGACCTGCAGGCCGTCAGTATGACGACGGGCTTCGGGGTCTTAACGCTCGTTGATTCGACGATGTATATGCTGACGATATTTTTGACAATGGGGCTTCTCATCAGCTGGAAGCTGACATTTGCTGCGATTATTCCGCTGCCGATAATGGCGGCTGCGGTCAGCCTGTACGGAAAAAAGATCCATGAGCGGTTTACGGAAGCGCAGGATGCTTTCGGATCATTAAATGACAAGGTGCTGGAGTCGGTATCCGGCGTCCGGGTCATCCGGGCTTTCGTACAGGAAAAAAATGATGTCAGCCGGTTCGGTGATATGACGGCGGATGTATATGAGAAAAATATGAAGGTGGCGTTTATCGATTCACTTTTTGAACCGACTGTGAAACTTCTCGTCGGCCTCAGCTATCTCATCGGTCTCGGCTACGGCGCTTATCTCGTTTTTCAAAACCGGCTGACGCTGGGAGAGCTGGTATCGTTTAACGTGTACCTCGGAATGATGATCTGGCCGATGTTTGCGATCGGAGAATTAATCAATATCATGCAGCGCGGAAATGCCTCCTTGGATCGTGTCAATGAGACGCTTTCCTATGAGCCTGACGTGATCGGGCCCAAGCGCCCCGCCGGCATCAAGGAGCCCGGGCGTCTTGTTTTTGAACAAGTGACTTTCACGTATCCGAGCGGAGCGGGACCGGCGGTTTCCGATGTATCTTTTTCCGTAGAAAAAGGGCAGACACTCGGCATTGTCGGGAAGACGGGAAGCGGAAAGACGACGATCATTAAGCAGCTGTTGCGTGAATATCCGCCCGGGGCGGGAGCAATCACGTTTACAGGCGTTCCGATTCAGGAGATCCCGCTTGAGGAGCTCCGCGGGTGGATCGGCTATGTGCCGCAGGATCATATTTTATTTTCTAAGACTGTAAAGGAGAATCTGCTTTACGGACGGCAGGATGCAAACGAAGAGGAAATCGGCGGCGCGCTGAAAGATGCGCATTTTGAAAACGATATCGGCATGCTTTCCGACGGGCTTGAGACGCTTGTCGGCGAGAAGGGCGTGGCGCTCTCGGGCGGACAAAAGCAGCGCATTTCAATTGCGAGAGCGCTTTTGACCGATCCTGACATTCTCATATTAGATGATTCGCTTTCTGCCGTAGACGCGAAAACGGAAGCCGCCATCATTGACAGCATCCGTAAAAACGGCGGCATAAAACAACGATTATTACCACCCACCGGCTCTCGGCAGTTGAACACGCAGATCTCATTCTCGTCATGGATGAAGGCCGGGTATCTGAAAGAGGCACGCACCGGGAGCTATTGGAGCAGAACGGCTGGTATCGAAAACAATATGAGAGGCAGCAGCTGTTCTCTCTTGAAGAAGGGGGGACGGGCGCATGAAGACCGGGAGAAGATTATGGAATTACGCGCTTCAATATAAGAAGCTGCTGATATGGGCGGTCGTCCTGCTCATTATTGCGGTCGGCACTGAGCTGACCGGCCCGTTTATCGGAAAAAAAATGATTGATGACCACATTCTCGGCATTGAAAAAACATGGGTTAAAGCCTCTGCGGACGATCCGGGCGCCGTCAGGTTCCGGGGGCATGATTATGTCAGGGAGGACCGGCTCAAACCGGGGGCGGATAAAACCGGAGAGGCGCACATTTATCAAGTCGGTGCGGGCTACTATTTTGTTGACCGTCCCGTCAGTTTTGACGGAAACCGTTCGGTGGCTGACGGCCGGCTGACAATATCAAACGGTAAAGAAAGCAGGTCATATCCCGCCATTACGTTATCAAGACAGGAGATTTTTGAATTTTACCGTCCGGAAATAAAAGGATTGCTGACGTTGACCGCCATTTACGCCGGACTGCTCATGTTTTCCGTATGTTTTCATTACGGTCAGCATTATCTGCTGCAGATGGGAGCGAACCGGATCATACAGCGCATGAGGCAGGATGTATTTTCACACATTCAGAAAATGCCGATCCGCTACTTTGATAATCTGCCTGCCGGAAAAGTCGTGGCCCGCATTACGAATGACACAGAAGCGGTCAGGGATTTATATGTAACGGTGCTGTCGACATTTATCACAAGCGGCGTTTATATGCTCGGCATTTTTACGGCGCTGTTTATGCTTGACGTCAGGCTGGCCGCCGTTTGCCTTCTGATTATTCCGATTTTAATGATCTGGTCGGTTGTGTACCGCAAATACGCATCCGTCTTCAACCAAAAAATCCGTTCCATTAACAGTGACATCAATGCGAAAATGAATGAGTCCATTCAAGGAATGCCGATTATTCAGGCGTTCCGCCGCGAGAAGGAAACGATGAAGGAATTTGAAGAATTGAATGAAGCTCATTTCCGCTACAAAAACAAAATGCTGTCCTTAAATTCCCTCATGTCCCACAGTCTTGTCAATGTGTTGCGCAATCTGGCGTTTGTCGGGCTGATCTGGTATTTCGGAGGCGCGAGTCTGAGTGCGGCCGGAATTGTTTCGATCGGTGTTTTATATGCATTTGTTGATTATTTAAACCGTTTGTTCCAGCCGGTTACGGGGATTGTCAACCAATTTTCGAAGCTTGAATTGGCCCGTGTCTCTGCCGCCAGGGTATTCGAGCTTTTACAGGAGGAGGAAACGGAAGAAGAAGGCGCTCCCGCAGACAGAAAGGCGGAAGGGACAGTGGAATTCCGCGATGTTTCTTTTGGATATCGTAAGGGAGAAGAGGTGCTGAAACAAATCAGCTTTACAGCTGAAAAAGGCGAGACGGTCGCCCTCGTCGGCCATACGGGTTCCGGCAAAAGCTCCATCCTGAATCTTCTGTTCCGTTTTTATGATGCCGAAAAAGGCGATATCCTGCTGGACGGAAAAAGCATATACGGCATGTCAAGACAGGAGCTGAGGTCGCATATGGGCATTGTGCTGCAAGACCCGTATCTTTTCTCTGGAACGATCGGCTCCAATGTGACCCTCGATGATCAGCGTATTTCTTTGGAGCAGGCGGAAGAAGCGCTTCGCCAAGTCGGCGCCGCAAGTCTTCTGCAATCTTTGCCGAAGGGCATCAGAGAGCCCGTCACTGAAAAAGGCGGCACACTGTCCTCAGGCCAGCGTCAGCTGATTTCTTTTGCAAGAGCGCTTGTGTTTGATCCGGCCATTTTAATTTTGGATGAGGCGACGGCGCACATTGACACCGAAACAGAAGCAGTCATTCAAAAAGCGCTGCAAGTCGTTCAAGAAGGGCGCACGACATTTATTATCGCCCATCGGCTTTCCACGATCAGACACGCAGACCAGATTCTCGTGCTGGAAAAGGGCCGCATCATTGAAAAGGGAAGCCATGACGAATTAATGGCGCAAAAGGGGCAGTACCATCAAATGTATGAATTGCAGAAAGGATCGGCGAAATCCGCGGTGTAATCGGAAAGGGTGAATCAAAAAGATTCGCCCTTTTTTTCATTCAGTAAGCCAGTCCTACCCGTTTTCTGACAAACTGCGGGCTGATCAGCTCGCGGTACAGAAAATGCGCCGTGTCTCCGACTGTGATTTCGGCGCCGTCTTCAGGAAGGCGATCCTGTTCGAACCGGTAAACTCCGGCAGCGTCTCCGTCAGGAAGGTAGGTAGGGCAGATGATCGTCCAGTCAAGATCCTCTGCCAGCAGCATCTCGTATACGCGGGCGTGTTCCTTTGCGGCTCTTGTTGATTTTCGTTTTGATTCTGCCGATTCAAAACGATATTGATCAGGCATAAGCCGTGATTGAAGGATACCCGCGGTGCCGATCGTAATCAGACGCTGAACATGATGCCGTTTCATGCCGTCTATTATATGGGTCATAGCGGCTGAAAGGGTATCGTCACCGTCCGTGCCGAGACAGCTCACGACTGTGTCCGCTTTGGAAATCAATCGGCTTACATCTTCCCGCCGCCTCGCATTCCCTGTTATGATCTGTTTTTCAGGAATGGGAAGGACTGTTCCGGCTGATCTGACAAGAGCGAATATTTCCATGTGTCCATGTTTCTGCGCTTCTTTTATAAAAGCCTGTCCGACTCTTCCCGTTGCTCCGAGTAAAGCGATGTTCATGTAAAAAACCTCCTCGCCGCTCATTATATCATTCAAAGCAGCGGGGAAAAGAATGCCTGTGAATAAACGGGAAATGGTGGGCAACATATTCATTGACCAAAGAAACACTTACGAACTGAAACAGCTCCCAATTGACTGAGGCAATGAATGACATGTTTTCCCTCCTTTTTTCCTAGGGTATGTGAAATAGGAAAAAAGGGTGACGGCATAAAAGAAGACGCGGTATCCCGCGCCTTCTGTAAGCCATTTATTGAGTTATTGTACGCCTTGGCCGCCCATGTTCTGCTGTGCGAAAGATACTAAACGTTTCGTGATTTCTCCTCCGACAGAACCGTTTGCACGAGAAGTTGTTTCTCCGCCAAGGTTTACGCCGAACTCAGAAGCAATTTCGTATTTCATTTGGTCGATTGCTTGAGCAGCGCCGGGTACTAATAGTTGGTTTGAAGAGTTGTTGTTTGCCATTTGTATGATCTCCTTTATTAAGTAGTATGGTTGGGTTTGCTGGAATTGCACCAGCCGATGATTCTCGGAATGAAAACCATTGCCAGCTCGGCTTCACCCAATGCTGTTTGCCGCTTTGTACTACGTATTATGGTGAATCAAACGGCATCTCATTCGGAAAACCGGGTGGTAAATAGCGGAAGGAAAAGAAAAGCCCAGCCTGATGCGGCTGAGCTTTTAGCTTTCAGTCATATATGTGATAAAGCATTAATTCATGCAGCTCTTTTACGAGAGCCGGCTCTTCTTTTCCCGGATGTGTGTGTCCCCATTCAATGTCACCGGACTTATGGTAAATCCCTTCGTAATGCGTACCCTGCCAGTAAAATGAAATTCGCCATCCGGGCAGTTTCTCTTTTTTGAATAACGGTTTCCAGCTGAAGTGCGAAATCATGACGTTCACGCTCCTTGTGGGAAATGTTGATCTTGTTCATTGTAGCTCATCATTCTGTGCCTGTCCCGGGTAAAACCAAAAAAAGACAGCCTCACCGCCAAAGTTTTTCCGGGGCGGTGATGGACCGTTCTGATAAATAGGACGCGTATTCAAAATTTCTCCGTTTTGTCAGGTAATCGACCGATCTCAGCTTCGGATGGGAAAAAATGCTGCGCCCGGGGCGGGAATTGGCTTCAAACATCCAAACTTTCCCTGAATGATCGACGCCGAGGTCAAAACCGATTTCGCCGATAAAACCTTCAATGTGATCATTTAACACGCGGCTGACCGCCAAGGCGGCTTTTGAAAGTTTCCGCATCATGCCGACTCTCTCTCGCGGATCGCCGTATAATTCAGCTAACGTCCTGACTTCTCCGCCGGTTGCCAGATGCGTCGTGATGCTGTTTTCACCGGAAATTTTTGCCGCGATGGCCGTCACTGTCCATTTTCCCTCGGCGTTTTTATTCGTGTGCACCCTGAAATCGACGGGGCGTCCATCCAGCCGGATCAGGTCAATGCCTTGCTGAATTAAAAATGCGGACGGGTCATTGTTTTCTTTAAATGATTTCATGAAGGATGCCGCATCTGAATACTCTGCCGTCACCACCGTTTTTTCCTCATTCGTGTGTTTGACAGATAAGCCGGCATCTGTTTTTTCCACCCTGTAAATCCCCGTTCCGAGTGCGCCGTCTGCAGGTTTGATATAGACGGTGTCAAATGTGTTGCATAACGTCTCTAACGCTTCTGCATTCGGGTGCAGGACAGATTTTGGCAGAAGTGAAGCGGTGAGGCTGTTTTTTTCCAGAAGCTTATGAATGTCCCATTTATTAAAGAATTGAGGATTAAACCACGGAATCTGATAGTCATTCATCAGCCTCTGTTTTGTCTGCTGTAAAAGCGGAACTCCTTCCGTTTTTCGGCTCGGGAGCCTGTCATATACGACATTCGGAAGCGGGACGGCCGTCCGTTTCCAGCTGTTTTCTTTATAAATCAGCGCTTGGACGGTGCCTTCTTCCCAGTTGATCTGATGAGCCCCGAAAACGAAACAATATCCGTTCGCCTGTTCATGAAGTGAGAGCATCTTGGAAAAGAAGGCTGTACGGTCTCTTAACGGACGGGACGGCGATGATGTGAACCCGGCTGTGAAAACGCCGATCAGCGGTCCGATGTGCACCGTTTGGCCGTGTATGAGAAAGTCAGCCCGGCTTTTATACGGTATCAACAGCTCCTCAAACAAATCTTCAGAAAGGAGCGCGCTTTTTTCAAGTGATTGAGAAAAGGCTACACGGCATTTAACAACCTTGGTCCCGAAGGCAGCGGATAAAAGCCCTTCCCGTTTCATGGAGGAGGGGAGAAACAGCGTATTTTTGCTTTTTTTATCGATGCCGACAATCATCCCTTTATGATTCACGCGGTAATACTCCTTTCCTGCTTTCCTGTGACTGAAGTTCGCGGAAGCGTCTCAGCGGACCCGTATACAAATCCTCTTTCGCCTCCGGAGCCACGCTTAAAATAGCTTTCCGTCCCGGCTTTGAATTGACATCCAAAAGCCAGATGCGTCCGTCTTTGGCATAACAAATATCGAGCCCCAGCTCAAACAGCGGTCCGAACCGTTCATCAAGGAAATAAGGGACGGATTGGGTGATCGAAAAGACATCATCCAATAAAACGGCCTGCTGCTTTCTCGGAATTTCCTCAAACCATGTGTCAAACTTAATCGGTTCTGATCCTCCGGGCAAATGAGATAAAAGACCGTTCTGATAGCCCCTTCTGACCGCTTTTCCGACCGTTTCCCAAACGCCTGACTCCGTTTTGCGCATGAAAATGCGGATGTCGCACGGATGCCGTTCTTTATCCTGGATATTTAAGTAGGATTGAAGCAAATAGCGGTGCTGCAGCACTTTTTTGCACCAAGACTTAAAAGACACGTGATTGGAAAATGATTTTGTTTGTTTGTTTTTTCCGATATAGTAAGTGGCCGTAATTGATTTTTTGCCTGTTTCAAGCAGGATGATGCCTCTGCCTCCCGCGCCGAAAGCGGGCTTAAGTATACATGCTTTTTCCTTGGCTAAGTATGATTGCACCTGTTCATAGCGGCTGACTTCGGCCGTTTCAGGAATATAGGGGCTGATCAGATGATGCTTTTGGAGCGCATCCGTGACCGTCCATTTATCAGGAAGCCCCCGCCCGATAAATTCCGTTTTCGGATATTTTTTCAGCCATTCGACGATCGGTTTGGCTTTTTGCGCTTCAGCGGATTTTCCGTAAAAACAGCGGTCGTAAATATATTCGGGAATATCGATTTCCGTTTCGTTCCACTTTCCGCTTTGCGGGTGATAGACGAGCGCTTTCACGCGCAAAGAATCCGGAAATATATCAAACGGTGTAAAGCGGGCTAAGCGCACATTATATTGAGGCGCTCTTTCAGCCAATTCCCCGGCGTAATCTTCTTCGTGCCGGCGGGATACAGACATAAAACCGAGTGTTGTCATATTATTACTCCCCCTTTATTCAAAAAGCCGCTGATGGAACGGCCCTTCCATCCAATAAATATGCTAAGCGCATCATAAAAGATGATCTACTGTAAAGAGTACGAAACAGCATCTTGCCTTATTCCTCACAAACAACAATTCAGGTTCTTCATTTGCCCGCATGCCCGCCAGCCTCTATAATACGAATAGATATATCATCAAGAAAATAGAACATAAGATGGAGGCAGAAGAAAAGGAATGGGCATAGCAGGAACGTTTCTATTTATGATTGTGATCGGAGCCGCGATCGGCGCGGTGACGAATCATCTTGCCATTCAGATGTTATTTCGTCCGTACCGGCCGTATTACCTGTTCGGAAAACGGGTTCCGTTTACGCCGGGGCTGATCCCGAAAAGACGGGATGAATTGGCAAAACAAATGGGGCTCATGGTGACGAACCACCTTTTAACCCCGGAAGGAATAAAAAAGCGGCTTTTATCAGATACCGTTAAAAACCAGGCGCTTCTTTTCGCCGAACAATTCACGCAAAAAATGGCCGCTTCCGAGATGACGGTGCACGAAGCTTTGATCGCCGCGGGCATCCGGAATCCGCAGGAAAAGACGGATGCCTGGATTGACCGTTTTACCGATGAAAAGCTTTCGGCACTGTACCGGAAATATGAGCACCGCGCCATAAAAGACTGGCTTCCTGATGAGCTGCAGGAAAAGCTGGATGAAAAAATCCCGCTGGCCGCAGATTATATCCTGAAGCGGAGCATTGATTATTTTGAGAGCGAAGAAGGGAAAGACAGGCTCGGAAATATGATTGACGACTTTTTGAATTCCCGGGGGATGCTCGGCGGCATGGTGCAGATGTTCCTCGGCAATTCAAGCTTGGCAGACCGTGTGCTGCCTGAGCTGTTAAAGTTTTTGCGCAATGAGGAAACGAAAAAGCTTCTGGCTGATCTGCTTTCTCAAGAATGGGGCAAGCTCAAATCTTATACACTTTATGAGGCCGATGAAAAGTGGAATGCGAAAGATCTGCTGTTCAGCATGAAAAAGCGGGCTTTGGCCGCACTTCAAACCGCGCCCTTTTTCGAATGCCGGCTCGGTGACATCATCTCCCGTTATGAAGGGGAGATTACGGGGACGTACGCGCCGAAGCTGCTTGATGCGGCACTCGGCAGTATTGCCGCTCATTTGGAGGATGTGCTGAAACGGCTGCGTCTTGAGGAAGTGGTCAAAGAGCAGGTTGATCAGTTTCCCGTTGAACGGCTGGAAGAAATGGTGCTGTCGATTTCCAAGAGAGAATTTAAGATGATAACGTATTTAGGCGGTCTGCTCGGCGGGATAATCGGAGCAATTCAGGCTTTGTTTGTCATTCTTTTCTAAGGAAAACATACGCCGATGATGAAAGTCGCTCCGCAGTCTGTTATAGTGGAGTGGTATGTCCGAAAGGAAGAAAGGAGCGGTTACTATGGCAGTTCATTTTTATGATGCAGCATATGATCTTGAAAAAGCTTTGCGAAACAGTGATGAATACAGCCGTCTGAGAGGGCTTTATGATCAAGTAAACGCAGATGAATCCGCAAAACGCATGTTTGATAACTTCCGCAATGTACAGCTGCAGCTGCAGCAGAAGCAGATGTCAGGTGAAGAAATCACTCAGGAAGAGGTAGAGCAGGCACAAAAAACCGTTGCTCTCGTACAGCAGCATGAATTGATTTCTCAGCTGATGGAAGCGGAACAGCGCATGAGCATGCTGATCGGCGAGTTAAACAAAATCATTATGAAACCTCTTGAAGAGCTTTACGGCAGCCCGCAATAAGCTCCACACCCCTCCATTTATGAAATGGAGGGGTTTTTTTATTCAACAGAAAAATCAAGAGAACCTTTTACCGTTCCGTTAATGATGACAGACAGAGTGTGAATTCCCCGATAATGCTTGCGGGTGGTTAAATCTTTAAGGGAATGATGTTTGCTGAAGGCTTTTACGTCTCCGTTATCCATGGCGGACTCCGACATCTTAAACACCTTGCGGCTGCGGTGCCCCCTTTTCTTTACAAAATCAATCGCGTATTCAACCCTGACTTTTTGCCGGGCGGATGAGCGGATCTGAAAAGAAAAATGTATGCTTGTTCCGATGGCGGCCGTTTCCGGATTCAGTGTAAAACGTTCCAATGAAATCCGGGAGGCGTCTTCAAACCCGAAAATCGCAAGCGCCTGTTTGTCTCCTCTTTTTAACAGTGTCCTGCAGGCGTGCTTCAAAACCCAATCCGTGTGCGGACAGCTTCCGAACCGCTCGGCTGCGATCTGTGCCAGAACATCCGGATGTGTTTTGGAGATGTCATTCAGGTTATTCGCCACGCTTTTTCTGACAAATAACGAGTCATCCTGCATCAAGCGGTCCAGAACAGGGAGAATCGGAGAAGGGTCGTCAAGAAGAGCCGGAATGGAGATTCCCCACGGCAGGCGCGGTCTTGAGCCTTCGCTGGCAAGCCTTCTGACATGTTCGTCCGGATGCTCCGTCCAGGAAAGGAACTCTTTGAACATCCTCTCCCGGTCAAGCCTGATATACGGGCGGACCGCAAATTCGGAAGTGGAAAAACGAGTGAAAAACTGAAGCGCCTTCATTGATGCTTCCCAGTGATCCGTTCCGTACTGTTGGACATAATCGGGAAAAATAATCCCGGCGAGCCCTGTGAAATGGGGAGCTGTCTCGTATAAGACGTCAAGGGCCCGTATGTAATCCTTCGGCAGTGTTTCATATAAAGAGTCTGTGATCCGGCGCATCCGCTGTTTTAACGTCAGTCCGGGCCAATCTTCCTGAAACATCAGCGCCCGGCACTTGTCCCGCTCAAAAGCCGGGTACGCCGATTTGATTCTGTTCAGAAGTGCTTCTGCAAATTCTTCGTTATAAATATCTTTTAATAGAGACATGACAGTCACCGCTTTTTTTCTTTTATTATATGCGAATATATGTTCCCTTTCAACTTTATCATACATTCAGCACAGATATTTCCCCTGATTTTTTTAGTTAAAAAAACCCTTGTTTTTTAACAATATTATTGAGATAATAACTCTGAAAGCGCCTACACTTACAGATGATCTAAGGATACGGTCGCCTATACTGCCTGGTATGTTAAGGGGTAGCAACAGAGAGTAAGTGAAACGAGCGCATCAACGGTCAAATAAGGGGTTCCTGATATATTTCGTAAATAGAAATGCACATTGGGGAGAAGGCAGCAAATCGATCGTATCCCAACAAAACGACAGTTCAAAGTCTGCTTGAGGCAGGCTTTTTTGCTGCGGAGAAAAGGTTGTTCTAAACAAAGAGACAGGGTCATATCCTAATGACAAGTACAGTCATCAAGGAGGGGGACTTCTCTGTGTCAAAACAAATGCTGGCGTTAAATATAGACGGAGCGCTTCTTCGCTCCAACGGCAAACTTCATCAGACGACAAAGGATGCCATCGAATACGTCAAGAAAAAAGGAATTTACGTCACACTGGTCACAAACCGCCATTTTCGCTCCGCTCAAAAAGTGGCGAAAATATTAAAGCTTGATGCAAAATTGATTACCCACAGCGGCGCATACATTTCTGAAAAAATAGATGAGCCGTTTTTTGAAAAGAAAATATCAGAAGATCACACGTTTAATATCGTTCAGGTGCTGGAAAGCTATCAATGCAATATCCGGCTTCTTCACGAAAAATATTCGATCGGAAACAAGAAGAAAGTGAACTCCAATCTGGTCGGGAAAACGATGATTCATCCGTCTGATCCGATTTTTTATCCGGTGCAGTTTGTCGAATCATTAAGTGACCTGCTCCTTGATGAGCCGGTTTCAGCGCCCGTCATTGAAGTGCATGCTGAAGATGGCCTGCAGGCTGATATAACGGATACGATAATGAAAGCATTCCCGGCCGTCGATGTGATCCGCGTCAACGGAGAAAAACTGAACATCGTGCCTAAAGGGGTTTCAAAAGAAAGCGGACTTTCGATGGTCGCCGCTGATCTCGGGCTTTCAATGGAAGAGGTTGTAGCTATCGGCCATCAGGAAGATGATCTGCCGATGATCGAGCTGGCCGGTCTCGGCGTCGCGATGGGGAATGCCTCAAATGAATTAAAAGAAAAGCGGACTGGGTGACAAGGTCAAATGATGAACAGGGAGTCGCCTATATGATTAAGGAATATTTCCGCATGCAGCACCGCAAAGGCTTTCTCGATAAGTTCCATATGAAACGGCCGTAATCAAGAGCCGCAGACGCGAAACGCCGGTCTGCGGCTTTTTCGCGGATTGATTTTAGCCTGTTCTTTCTGTACACTAAAGAAAGTTTTGAATCTGAAAAATAAGGTGATCACATTGCAAATAAAAATAGACGGCATAACGGATGACAGGCTGCATCGTCCGCTGCAAAACATCGCGAATTTATTTTTTGAAGAGTGTGTTCTTGCGTACGGCGAAACGGAGGCATCCTCTGATCTCGTCATCTCACTTGCCATTTCTCAAGATGCAGACAGCGTGTCGGTATCCGGAGAAATCAAAGGAACCGGCGAAAAGGAACATCACACGAAACCGCTTCTTGCCGGATGGAGCGAAAAAGAAGTATTTAAACAGGTGAAAAACACGCTGTCATATGTCTACTTAAATCTTCTTCAATCACATACGGGCATGACACAAAAATGGGGAATCTTAACCGGCATCAGGCCTACTAAACTTCTTCATAAAAAGCTGCAGAGCGGCCTGACAAAAGAAGAGGCGCATGCCGATCTGAAAAAAGACTATCTGATCCATGATGAAAAAATCAATCTGATGCAGGAGATTGTCGACCGCCAGCTCGCTGCGGTTCCCGATCTGTACCGGGTCAAAGATGAAGTCAGCATATATATCGGCATCCCGTTCTGCCCGACGAAATGCGCCTACTGCACGTTTCCGGCTTATGCCATTCAAGGACAGGCGGGAAGAGTCGGCTCCTTTTTATGGGGGCTTCACTATGAAATGCAGAAAATCGGAGAATGGCTGAAGCGGCATGATATCAAAGTGACGACCATTTATTTCGGCGGCGGCACGCCGACAAGCATTACCGCTGAAGAAATGGATCTTTTATATGAAGAAATGGTCCGCTCTTTCCCGGATGTCGCGAATATCAGGGAGATTACCGTTGAAGCGGGCCGTCCCGACACGATTACGGAGGAAAAGCTGGCCGTTTTAAATAAGTATAAGATTGACAGAATCAGCATCAACCCGCAATCTTATGAAAACGAAACGCTAAAGGCCATCGGCAGACACCATACAGTTGAAGAAACCATCGAAAAATACCATCTTTCCCGCAAACACGGCATGAATAATATCAACATGGACCTGATCATCGGCCTGCCGGGAGAAGGGACGGCTGAGTTCAGGCACAGTCTTGAAGAAACGGAAAAGCTGATGCCTGAATCTTTGACCGTTCATACGCTTTCTTTTAAACGGGCGTCAGAAATGACGAGAAACAAGCATAAGTATAAAGTTGCCGACAGGCAGGAAGTATCCCGCATGATGGATGACGCCGTCCGCTGGACAAAAGAGCACGGCTATACGCCGTACTACTTGTACCGGCAGAAAAACATTCTCGGAAACCTAGAAAATGTCGGCTACTCCTTCCCGGGTCAGGAGAGCATCTACAACATTATGATTATGGAAGAAGTGCAGACGATTATCGGTATCGGCTGCGGCGCGGCAAGCAAATTCATTCATCCGGAAACCGGAAAAATCACGCACTTCGCCAATCCGAAAGACCCGAAATCATATAATGACCGATTCGAGCATTATACAGAAGAGAAAATCAAATACTTAGATGAGATGTTCGTCAAATCTGCATTATAATATCAAAAACGGCACGGAATCAGCGTGCCGTTTTTTTATGTTTAACCGTCTGTAAAAACGGGAAAAGATCATCAGACTGTTATTCGCAAGAGGTGCATAATATGTATGATGTCATAGGAGCGGGAATCGGGCCGTTTAATTTAGGGCTTGCCGCATTGTTAGAGGATATACCCGGAACAGACGCTCTTTTTTTCGATAAAAAGAAAGAATTTGCGTGGCATCCCGGTCTATTAATTAAAGGAACGGATTTACAGGTGGCGTTTCTGGCGGACCTGGTCACGCTCGCCGATCCGAAAAGCCGCTACACGTTTTTAAACTTTCTCCATGAACATGACCGGCTGTACCGGTTTTATACGTTTAATGAATTTGATATTCCGAGACGGGAATTTAACGACTATTTAAGCTGGGCGGCTTCAGAAATCAAATCATGCCGTTTCGGCTCAGAGGTAATCGGCGTGAAAAATGCCGGCGGACATTATGAAGTCAGCGTCAAAAACATTGAGGACGGAAGCATCAGTGTCTATCAGACGAAGCATTTCGTCATGGGGACGGGGTCTGAACCGCTTATTCCCGCAGAGATTGATGACGGAGCGCGTCAGGCCACGATGGTCAGCACGGAATATTTGTTCCGGAAAGACGAGCTCGCCGGCGCCGAATCAATTACAGTGGTCGGCTCCGGACAGAGCGCCGCGGAGATCTTTTCTGACTTATTGCATGATGAACAATACCGCCGCAGCCGGCTGCAATGGGTGACACGCTCCGCCGGATTTCGAGAATTGGAAACCGCCAAGCTCGGGCAGGAAATGTTCACACCTGATTATGTGGAATATTTTAACCGCCTGCCTTTTAAAGAACGGCTGAACACACTCCCTGAGCTGGACGGACTGCGCCACGGCATTGATTCTGACACACTTGCCGCCATTTACGATGCCCTGTATCACAGATCGATCAGCGGAGGTTCGCCTGACGTGTATATTCAGCCGATGGCGGAGCTTGAAAAAATTGAAAAGCAAAACGGGCGCTGCGTACTGAGCTTTCATCAATGGCAGATGGATGAAACCTTTACGGCCGATTCAGAAAAAGTGATATTGGCGACCGGCTTTAAACCTCATATTCCGGAATGGTTTACGGCAATTGCCCCCGATATCGAATGGGAGGATGAGAAACGGTTTAAAGTGACGGCCGATTCCCGTCTTGTCTTTAAGGACGACAGGCGGCATCACTTTTTCACATTAACGAATCTTGATCATGCTCACGGAACGGGCGCTACGAATTTGAAGCTGTCTGTTTACAGAAACCAAAAAATCATCAATACCATTCTGGGAAAAGAGCATTTCTCCATTAATAAAAAAACGGCTTTTCAGCAATTTCTTCCCGCTCAAAAAAAACTGACCTCTTATGAAGAGGTCAGTTTTTTTATGATTTCTGCGGCTTCTTTTCAGGCGTCTTCCATTTGAACACGCTGTTCAGCAGGAGATATATCCGCTTCGACTCTTTCGTGAGCAAAGGGCCGAAGATGGCCAGTATCAAAACATATAAGGCGGCGAAAGGTTTAAGTGAAGCGGACAGGCCGCCGGCGATGCCGAGATTTGCGACGATAATGGAGAATTCGCCGCGGGACACAATGGTCAGCCCGATATTGGACGATGCTTTATGAGAAAGCCCCGCCCGGCGCCCGGCGATCATGCCGGCGATAAAGTTTCCGGCAATCGTCAGCAGAACGGCGCCGAGGGCGAGCCATACCGCATCTCCGAGTGAAAACGGATCAATGCTGAGGCCGAAGCTGAAGAAAAACATGGCGCCAAAAAAGTCACGGAACGGCACGACAAGATGCTCAATCCTGTCAGAATGGGCCGTCTCCGAAAATACGAGTCCGAGCAAGAGCGCGCCGATCGCTTCAGCGACATGAATCGTTTCGGAAAAGCCGGCAATGAAAAAGAGCGCGGCGAAAATGACGATGACAAATACCTCGTTTGAACGGATATCAAGCAGCTTGTTCAGCAGAGGCGGCAATTTCCGAGCGGCAATGAAAAACAGCAGCATATATCCGAAAGCGATCACGATTGACATCAGCGCGCCCCCGACAGACGTCGCGTCTCCCAGAACAAGCCCGGAAACGACGGACAAGTAAACCGCCAGAAAGATATCCTCAAACATAATGATGCCGAGAATCAGCTCCGTTTCCGGATTGGCCGTGCGCTTTAAGTCGACAAGCACCTTTGCGACAATGGCGCTTGATGATATCGTGATGACACCCGCCAATACAAGCACTTCCAAAAAGGAAAAGCCCGTGATAAAGCCGTAGATCAGCCCTAAACTGAAATTAATCAGAATATAAATCGTTCCGCCGGCGGCGATTGAACGTCCGGATTTGACTAATTTTCCGACCGAGAATTCAAGGCCGAGGTAAAAGAGGAGGAACAGGACGCCCATCCGTCCGAAAAACTCAATCACTTCCCGGCTTTCGATAAACGTCAGGTCAATGATGCCCGCTTGGGGCGCGTGCGGCCCGACAAGCATTCCTAAAATGATCAGGAAGGGGATGATCGAGAATTTAATTTTATTGGCGATGACACTCGCAATGGCCACAAGAACTAACGCCGTACCGACTTCAAATACGAGATGATCCATAAACAGATCACACTCCGTCTCTGGAGAGGAAGTCTTGGATCAGTTTTTTCAGATGCTTTCTTTCACCTGAGAGGACGAGTGTATCGTTTGCTTCAAGGAGCGAATCAGCGCCCGGGTTTAAAAACTTTTTCTGGTCATGCTTAATGATGGCGATAACCGTCACGTCATAGTTTTGGCGCACATCCAGTTCGCCGAGCGTCCGCCCTGCCGCTTTTGCCCCTTTTTCAACTTTAAACCATTCGATAATCAGATCGCTGAACGCCATTTCAATCGATTCAAGCGCCTGCGGTTTGTACACCATCCCGCCGATAATCGCGGCAATCTGTCTTGCTTCCGCATCATCAAGTGAAATGCTTGCCAGAAGCTCATCAGGGTCGCGGTCATCAAATCTGTAAATTTCCCGCCTGCCGTCATCATGAATGATGATCGTCATTTTTTCATGATTTCTCGTTTCGATTTCGAATTTTTTTCCCGATGCCGGGCAGATCGTTTTCTTTAATATTCATAAAAAATCCCTCCGGAATATACTGTTTTTACACCGTAAATACAGATTGGCAATGAGAAATGGTCTGATGCCGGAGGTAATTTGACTGGTATTGTATCGGAATGGCGCATGTCCTTTCCATTGTGGAATCAATGAATTGATCAAGAGGTTTGACAGATAACAGGGAGATCATCCGGGATAACGCACCGTATCCTTTTGACAGGTCTTGCGGAGCGGTTTTGGTTTGAACCGGCGTCTTTGCCGATTCCGTTTCCTGCGGGTAAACCGAAATTTGTACATGGCTGTCTGTTTCTGTCACCAATTGGGAAGGAAGAGCGACATCCGAAGGGGGGAACAGCACCATAAAAAAGCTCAGTAACAAGCTGAGTATCACATATTTCATTATCGGTGTTTTTCCCCCCTTTTGTTTTGTATATCAATTTCACTATATAAAAATGTATGTTCAGTTTCAAATGATATGCATTTTTCGGTATCTGTTGACCTTGAAAAATAAAGGAGTTTGGCTTCGGGGGAAGGAATATATCATTTGAACAAAATATGTAAGCGGATTCAAGGAGGGAGTAAACATGCAGTATATTCGTTATGAAGAAAAAGGAAAGATCGCAGAGATTGTGCTGAACCGGCCTGACAGTTACAACGCGCTGAATGAACAAATGCTCCGGGAATTGGAAAATGCATGCGTTATGGCAGCCGACAGCGAAGCGCTTATCGTCCTCTTGCGGGGGGAAGGCAGGGGATTTTCCGCGGGCGGTGATATCCAGATGATGACGTCGGATCATGATTCAGGAGAATATGAACGGCTCATGAAAATGATTGAATCCATTACGCTGACGCTCTATGATATGAAAAAAATTGTGATAGCCGCCATCCACGGAGCCGCGGCGGGGCTCGGGCTGAGTTTCGCGCTGTGCGCCGATGTGGTGCTCGCCGAAGAAAACGCCCGACTCGCGATGAATTTCATCGGCATCGGATTGGTTCCCGACGGAGGAGGCCATTATTTATTAATGAGACGGGTCGGTGAGATCGAAGCGAAAAAACTGATTTGGAGCGGTGAAAAATTGCCGGCTGAAAAAGCGGTGCGGCTCAAGCTTGCCGACGGGCTGTTCAGCGGCGGCCCTGCGGAGGGGGCACAACCGTATATCGACCGATTGCTGCATGCGCCGCTGTCAGCGATGATTGAAACGAAGGCTATTTATCAGAGCCTTCATATCAGCCGGTTAAAAGACGTTTTGTCTCTTGAACGAAAGGCCCAGGAAAATATGAGAAAAACGGATGATCATAAAGAGGGCATCCGCGCCTTTTTAGAAAAACGGACGCCGCAATTTAACCGGTAAAATACAGAAGCCGGAAAGCTTCTGTTATCTGTGGAATAAAATCAGCTTTCCGGCTTCATTTACCAAGCGGTGAGTACTGTTCTCAAGCTTTTTTTCCTTTAACAAAGCCTCTCCGGCGGCCTTCGCCTCCGCCTCATTATCTGCTTCGATCCGTTCATCCAGCATCGTTTCTCCCGACGCATGGAATGCGGTCAATACATATTGTCCCATCATGTCACCCCCTTTATAGAATGATATTCTGATAAAGAATTTAAAATCCTCCATTAATTTTTACCCATTATTAGTATATAATGGGTCAAGGAAGGAGTTGGATTCGTGCTTACAATTGAAAATGTAACGAAAACATTCGGCAGCTTTACCGCTGTTGACAATTTGAACCTGCAAATACCTGAAAGGGAAATGTTCGGGCTGCTCGGCGCAAACGGCGCGGGAAAAACGACGACCTTTCGGATGATTTTAGGTCTTTTAAGCCTGACTGACGGGCATATCACCTGGAAAGGGAAGCCGGTCAATTATTCCATCAGTGAAAAAATCGGCTATCTCCCGGAAGAGCGGGGGCTGTATCCGAAAGTGAAGGTGAGTGACCAGCTTGTCTATCTGGCGAGATTAAAAGGAATGAGCAAAAAAGAGGCGGAAAAAGAGCTCATGACATGGCTCGAGCGCTTCGGCATTACAGATTACAAGAATAAGAAAGTCGAAGAGCTGTCAAAAGGAAACCAGCAGAAAATCCAGTTCATTTCGGCCGTCCTGCATAAGCCTGAACTGCTGATTCTCGATGAACCTTTCAGCGGTCTTGATCCGGTGAATGTCGAGCTGCTGAAAGAAGCGGTTATTTCTTTGAAAAACAGCGGCGTTTCCATCGTTTTTTCAAGCCACCGAATGGAGCATGTGGAAGAACTTTGCGAGAATTTGTGCATTCTCCAGAAGGGAAAACCCGTCGTTCAAGGCAATCTGAAAGACATTAAGCGGTCTTTCGGCAAAAAAAATGTCACCGTTCATTCAGATGATGACCTCAGCTTTTTAAAAACGCATGAAGGTGTCGTGAAATGGAAGGAAACAAATGACGGAATCAGACTGCAGGTTGCGAATGAACCGGTTTCTCAGGATATTTTCCGGGCGCTGCAAGGGAAAGGTTTTATACGGAAGTTCGAATTGGAAGAGCCGTCACTGCATGATATTTTTATAGAAAAGGTGGGGGCCGTATATGAATAAATTTTGGATTATGCTGTTTCATACATATAAAAACAAAATCGCGACAAAGTCATTCATTATTTCGACCGCCATTACCGTTTTATTAGTATTAGCGGTGACCAACCTGCAATCGATTATTTCCGTGTTTCAATCGGATGACGGAAAGCAGCAAATCGCGGTGATTGATGAAACGGGCGGGCTGTACCCGGCGTTTGCAAAACAGCTTAAAGCGGCGGATACAGACAATGATCTGCAGGCAATGGAGACGAAGGAGTCCGAAAAAGATGCCGTAAAGCGTGTCAAAGACGGTGAATGGGACGGACTGTTTATCATCAGACAAGATCAAAAAGGAACGATAACAGGAGCATACAAGGCGCTGACCATTTCCGATGAATCAGCGTATAAACTGCTCAAGCAGGCTTTAACCCAGACGAAAACCGCTGTCGAAACCGCCAAGCTCGGCATTTCGGCAGAAAAAGTCAGCAGCCTCTACACTCCGCCGGAAGTCAGCAAAGACGCGCTGGAAAAAGGGGCGAAATCTGAGGAAGAGCTCGGTCAGGTAATGGGGCTTGTATACATCATGCTGTTTGTCATCTACTTCTCAGTTATCATGTACGCAAGCATGATTGCGATGGAAGTGGCGACGGAAAAATCGTCCCGCGTCATGGAAATTTTAATTTCAAGCATGCCGCCGATTCAGCAGATGTTTGCCAAACTGTTCGGTATCGCGCTCGTGGGGATCACACAGTTTGCGGTGCTGATTGCAGCGGGTTATCTCTCACTGAAGCTGAACCCTCATAATGATGCGTCGTCGCCGATCAGTGCATTTCTCAATTTTACGGATGTTCCTGTCTCGACGATAGTCTATGCCGTCATTTTCTATTTGCTCGGCTATTTTCTTTACGCGACGCTTGCCGCGTTTCTCGGCAGTGTTGTCAGCCGGATAGAGGACGTACAGCAGACGATTCAGCCGATGGTTTTTTTAGTCGTGGCAGGTTTTTTGATCGCCATGTTCGGCATCGGTAATCCTGACGCCGGTTTTATTACCGTTACATCTTACATTCCGTTTTTCACGCCGATGATTATGTTTTTACGCGTCGGGATGCTCGATATCCCGTTTTGGCAGGCTGCGGCCGGGATCGCCCTGACACTGGTCACTATCGTGATCTTTGCGGCGGTCGGCGCGAAAATTTACAAAGGCGGCGTATTGATTTACGGAAACGCCAGCGGATTCAAAGCGATCAAACAAGCGCTGCGCATCTCCAAAAAATAAGTGAAACAGCCCGGAACAGCCGGGCTGTTTTTTTATTTTGCAGAACGTGCATTCGTATAAAAACGGTGCTAAAATAAGGGTAATTCAATTTGCAGAAAGGGGAGGGCGAGATGGCTGATCTGACGTTTATTCATGCCGCTGACCTGCATCTGGACAGCCCGTTTTACGGCATTTCGAATCTGCCTGAACCGGTATATGCGCGTATTAAAGAAAGCACATTTCACAGCGTCCGCCGTCTGACGGACGGGGCACTGCGGGAGCAGGCAGATTTCGTGCTGCTTTCGGGGGATCTGTTTGACGAAGCCAACAGAAGTTTAAAAGCCCAGCTGTTTTTGAGAAAACAGTTTACGAGATTACAGGAAGCGGATATCCAAGTGTTCGTCATATTCGGCAACCATGATCATTTGGGCGGTAAGTGGACGCCGATTGAATGGCCGGAAAATGTACATATATTCACCTCGGATACACCGGAGGAAAAGTCTTTCTTTAAAAACGGAGAGCTTGCGGCAAGCATATACGGATGCAGCTATCAGGAAAGAAGCGTAACGGTCAATCAGGCGGCCCGTTACCGGAAAATGACCGGCGCGCCTTATCATATCGGCATGCTCCACGGCATGTTATCAGGAGCGGAAGGGCATGACCCGTACTGCCCGTTTACGAAAGAAGACCTTGAAAAAAGCGGCATGGATTACTGGGCGCTCGGACACATTCATAAACGGCAGGTTCTGTCCGCCCAGCATCCCGCCGCTATTTACCCCGGGAATATTCAAGCCCGGCATTTAAAAGAAACCGGGCCTAAGGGATATTACCTCGTCCGGGCGGCAAACGGTGAGATGTCTTGGGAATTCAAAGAAGCGCATGATGTGTTATGGGAGGAAATTGATCTTGATATCTCCGGAGCTGAACATATGACTTCACTTCTGAAAGCCGCATCGGATACATTCTCCGGCTTGCGCGCGGCGGGCCGCCCGGCATGTGTCAGGCTGGTGCTTCGCGGCGCGGCGCCCCGCTTTTGGACGGAGGCGCCCGCAGGCATCGCAGAGGAGTTTCTTTCCGCTTTACAGGAGGAAGAGGCCGAAGAGGAATGTTTCGTCTGGCCGCTCGCGCTTGAGGATCGGACGGATGATACAGACAGCGTGCCGCACGATCCGTTTTTAAAGGGCTGCTTCAGGATATAGAACAATGCGCAGACATGAGCGGTGTATTTGAAGCCCTTGAGCGTCATCCCGTATATCGGCGTCAGATCACTTCATTTACAGATGAAGAGATACTGGATATTAAGCGGCAGGCTCAAGCCGTTTTAAGACGCCAGATGAAGGAGATTCAGCGATGAAAATAACGGCGATGCATATTTACCAATACGGAAAATTTTCCGACCGAAGTTTTCAGCTGTCAGATTCTCCCGTGCAAGTGATCTACGGATTAAATGAAGCGGGAAAAACGACATTGATGTCCTTTATCAAAAGCGTGCTGTTCGGTTTTCCGAAATCAAAAAAATACGAACCGAAAAACGGCGGGGTTTACGGCGGCACTGTGGAATTGAAGCATGTCGATCACGGTGCCGTCAAAATCGAACGGACAAAAGGCGCTGCCGAAAAAGTCAGAGTGTATACGGCTTCAGGCGAAATCAAGGACGGAGAATGGCTCAAACAGCTTCTCTCCGATACAGACCGGGCGCTGTACGAAGCGATCTATTCGTTCGATGTATTCGGACTGCAGGAGATTCAAGCTTTTAACCGGGACAAAATCGGCGAGTTTCTCCTGTATTCGAGCTTATTCGGGTCGGAAGCGGCGGCAAAGCTTGACGGGCGGCTGGCAAAAGAACTTGAAAGGATGTATAAGCCGAACGGGCGGAACCCCCGCTTAAATCAGGAGTTGGATACATTAAAGCGGCTCAGCGCCCAGCTGAAACAGGCGGAAGCTGCGGAAGCGGGCTATCACAGCCTTCTGGAAGAGAAAAAAAGCGCCGGCGGCCGTTTGCAGGATGCCGAAGCACGATTGAAAGGCATAACTGAAGAAATCAAAACAGTAAAATCGGCGATAGAAGCAAAGCCGCTCGCAGACAAAAAACAGCCTTGGAAAGCGAACTTTCTTCTTATCCGGAAGCATTGAAGCAATTCCCGAAGGATGGAATGCATCAGCTTGAAAAATACGAATCGCATCTCCATCCGAAAGCGGCCCGTCTTGAGGGGCTTCGGGCAAAAGCGGCTGAACTCAGGCGGCAGGCTGAGCTGCTCGCTCCAAATGAGGACTTGTTGCAAACAGAGCGGCAGCTGCAGGAGCTTTCCGGCGAGCAGCATATGTACGAATCGCGCGGCGAACAGCTTGCCGCCATCCAATCACAGATCCGGCAGACATCTGCCCGCGTTTCGTCAGGATTGCAGCAGCTCGGAAGACATGAGGAAGACGGCATTCTTTCACTGAACACCGATTATGAATATGAATGGCGGCTGCAGGAAGCCGTGCAGAGCGCCGGACAGGCAAGAGAAAGAAAGACACAGCTTGATGCGATTTTCGAACAAGCGCGGCTGGAGCTGGAAGAAGCCGAACGAAAACATGCCTTGACGGCGGAAAACATTTTGGACCCCGCTGTCAGGAAAGAAAAAGAAGCCGCTTTACAATCATATAAGCAAACAGCTGATACAGAAGGAAACGAATGGCAGGCACATATACAGCAGCTGGAAAAACAGCGCGTCAAACAAAAAAAGCTCTTTCTCGGTGCGGGCATTCTATTCATTGCGATTTTCGCTATGTTAAAGGAATGGCTGCCCGCCGCCCTTTTTACCGGCGCTCTGCTGCTGTATATGCTGTCCGGCATGCAAAAACCGCTGCCGTCAGAAAGAGGAGGGGCAGGTCACAAGAAAAAGAAACCGACGATCTCCAAAGAAGCGGCTGATCTTCTGCAGGAAGAGCTTTGGCGTGACGGCCGGCACCGGCAGCAGCTGATTGCGGATCAAGCCGTGCTTGAACAGAAAGAAGCGGCATATGAAAGAGTCATCCGCCAATATGAAGAATGGGAGGCGGAAATGGCGCCGTCTGAAAAACAGGCGGAACTTTTTATGAAGGAACTGGGGTTTTCAGGAAGTCCTTCCCATCTTCTTGACGCATATCATGTGATGAAAGATGTCAAAAAAGAAATCCTTAACAAGCATGAGCTGACCATTGAAGCGGGCCGGCTGCAAAAGCTGCAAAGAGCATTTGAGGACCGGGTCAAAAAGCTGAGTCCTTCAGACGGAAGGGAGCTGTCCGTAAAAGAAAGACTGCGCGTTTTGCTGGTACAGGCGGAACGAGCCCGTGAGGAAGCAAAACGAAAGCAGGCGCTCGAAACGGATCTGCTGCATGCACAAGAGCAAATGCGTGAATTAAACGAAGAAGTCCATTACTACGAACAGCAGGTCAAACAGCTTTTCATGGCGGCAGGCGCAAAAAACCGCGAACACTTTTGTGAACTCGCCAGGCTGAATGAAAGCCGCCGGGAAACAGAGCGGCAGCTGCGCGAAATCAAAACGCACTTGTCCGGCATAGGCGGAAAACAGCTTGAGCCGTTTATGAGCCGCACAGTGTCCGAACTTGAACATACAGTCGTTCAGAAGGAAACAGAGAAAAAACGCTTGAGGAAAAAAGCGCGCAGCTCCGTGAGAAAACCGCTTTATTAACGGTGAAACAAGAGCAGCTGGAGTCCTCGGGGCTTGTATCCGATTTAAAACAGCAGACAGAAATGCAGAAGGAGCGCGTGAAAAAACCGCTAAAGAGTGGGCCGCATTACAGACGGTCAGACACATCATCAGGGAAAAAATGGAGCGGCATAAAAAAGTGACGCTTCCCCGTCTGTTAGAAACCGCCGGTGCATTATACGGACCGCTTACGGACGGACGCTACCACAAATTGTATTTCTCCGAGGCGGATGATTCCATTATGGTCATGCGGAAAGACGGAACGGTGTTTTCTGCAGGCGAACTCTCACAGGCGGCATGCGAGCAGCTTTATGCGGCGATCCGTTTCGCCCTTGCGTCAGAGAGGGAATCTGCGGTATCACTTCCGTTTTTACTTGATGACAGTTTTGTCCATTTTGACAGGCAGCGGCTGCAGCGGCTGTTTGATGTGCTGAATCAGCTCTCAGAAGGCGGGCGGCAGATACTTTATTTCACCTGCCATGAGCATGTCAGCCGGTCTTTTCACAGCGGACAAGTCATGCGGCTCCTGTCATAAAAGAGTTTATTTTCAAAAAAGAGGTATGTGCTATACTGGTATTATGTAAGATATGGAGGGAGCTTTTAATAGAATGGCAAAAGGTATTATGCTGCACGAGGTCGGCGAGCAGGTCGATCAATACTTTCTGATTAAATCTTCGACTAAGGGAATCGCAAGCAACGGAAAACCATTCCTGACGTTAATGCTGCAGGACCAATCGGGAGATATCGAAGCGAAGCTGTGGGATGCCAAACCGACTGATGAAGTAACGTACGCGGCGCAGACGATCGTGAAGGTGATCGGAGATGTCCATCACTATCGCGGACGAAACCAGCTTAAGCTCAGAAACATCCGGCCGGCCGGCGAGAACGAAAATGTCAGTATTGATGATTT
>NZ_ANAT01000010.1:0-76804 GCF_000411595.1 Paenibacillus lentimorbus NRRL B-30488
GCAGTTTTTTTTATTGCAGCGGAATATGCTGAAAGGCTTTGACATCAAACAGACCGGCCGCCGTCATTTTAATATCCGGAATCACCGGAAGGGCTAAAAACGATAAGGTGAGAAACGGATTGAAATCACCGGTGAATCCGAGCAGAGGAAGCTTTTCATGAAGCACGCCCAAGCTGTCATTGACCCATTCCGCCGACTTATCAGACAAAAGCCCGGCGATCGGAAGCGGAACGGAGTGAAGCAATTCTCCGTTTTTCACGGCTGTTAATCCGCCCCCGGTGTCACGGAGCCTGTTGATTGCTTTTGCCAAATCGGCATCGTTTGTACCGACGGCGATGATATTATGGGAATCGTGAGAAATGGTTGTGGCGATGGCGCCTTCTTTTAACCCGAACCCTTGTACAATCCCGAGTCCTATCATTTTTTCGCCGCTGTGCCGCTCTGCGACGGCGATTTTTAATAAATCATTATCTGTATCAGAACGAAACGCGTCAGCAGACGGTGCAGGCACTTCTTTTTTTCTCGTCTCCAAATGATTCGGTATCATTTCGATTACTTTCATTTTCCTGCCCTCATGAATCGGCATATAAAAATCAGATTCAGTCAGCGGCGCTTTCAGCCGCACTGTATCCAACAGCGCCTGGTCCGGCGAATAGGAACCGGCAGACTGTTCATAAACCGTGCGTCCGTTCTCGGCAACGGTCCGGCCGGCGACCATGGTCTTCGTGACGGCAGCCTCCCGCACATCTGAAATGAACAGCAGATCTGCGTCAAAACCCGGTGCTACTGCCCCTTTTGTTTCAAGGCCGTAGCACTCAGCCGCATTTAAACTGGCGAGCTGATACGCAAGGAATGGATCAAGTCCCGCCTTTATCGCCATTTTGACTTGGTGGTTCACACTTCCTTCTGAAAGCAGATCATCTACATGCTTATCATCCGTGCAAAAGAAAAAGCGCCGCGCGTTTTTTTCATTCACCGCCGGCAGCACATTGAGCGTATTTTTCGCCACCGATCCTTCGCGCAGCATGACATACATTCCCCGTCTGATTCTGTCCAGCGCTTCTTCTTTTGTCGTCACTTCATGATCATTCGACACCAGTGCGGTTCTGTATATATTGATGATATCTGAAGACAGTCCGGCTAAATGCCCGTCGATCCGTTTTCCGTGACGCTTGGCATCAAGCAGTTTCTGAAGCATATCCTCTTCACCTTCCGCAACAGACACATAATCCATTACTTCCGCAAGTCCGAGCACCTCTTTCTCCTGATAAAAAGGCTTTAAATCCTCGGCTTTTAATACGGCTCCCGAGCGTTCAAAGCTGGCGGCGGGAACACAGGAAGGAAGCATGAAACGGATGTTCAGCGGCGCCTTTTTTGCCTGCTCTATCATAAATGAAATGCCTTTTGCTCCGGAAACGTTCGCAATTTCGTGAGGATCAGTAATGACAGTAGTCACCCCATGTGGGAGGACGGCTTTAGCAAATTCAATCGGAGTAACCATAGAGGACTCGATATGAACATGTCCGTCAATAAAGCCCGGAACGATCATTTGGCCTTCTGCATCAATGACTTCTTCCCCTTCATATTCGCCCAGCCCGACGATCACTCCGCCCGTAATGGCGATATCTGCAGAAATCCATTCCTGGTTAAATACATCCATGATTTTCCGTTTTTAATGACGGTATCGGCTTTTTGTCTGCCGGCTGATGCATTCAGCCGTTCAGCCAGTGTTTCTTTGTTCAAAATGAGGCCTCCTCTTTTCTTTATATGGTACAATATGCTATCGGATCGCCTGATCATAGTCAATAAAAATTGCAGAATATACCGCTTACACGATAAATGTCTTTCTATTCTGACATAATAAAAGACCGTCCTTTTACGGACGGCTTTTCACTTTGTGTGAAGCACTCTTTTTCAAATCGGGAAATGTCCGTAAGAGAGCCGATAACGATGAGAATATCTTCTTTTTGGATCATTTCAGTCGCCAGCGGAGATACGATCACTTCTTTTTCTCTCTTGATCGCCACGATATTAATGCCGTACTTCGCCCGGATGTCCAGATCAAGCAGTGTGTTGCCCGCAAGCCTGCTGTTGGCCACGATCTCCACAATGCTGTGTTCGTCGGACAGCTCCAAATAATCAAGCACATTATTTGATACGATGTTGTGGGCGATGCGTTTTGCCATGTCACGTTCAGGGTGGACGATGTGATCGGCCCCGATTTTCGCAAGCACTTTCTCATGATAATCGTTCTGCGCTTTAACCGTGATCGTGTTCACACCGAGTTCCTTTAAAATCAGCGTCGTTAAAATGCTCGCCTGTATATTTTCGCCGATTGCCACAATGACGTGGTCAAAGTTGCGCAGCCCTAAGTTTTTCAGCACCGATTCATCGGTTGAATCGCCGATGACCGCGTGTGATGCGATTTTGGCGTATTCATTTACTTTATCTTCATCAATATCCATCGCCATGACCTCAAGGCCTTCTTCACTTAATGCTTTGCAGATACTTCCGCCGAAGCGTCCGAGACCGATAACGGCAAACTCTTTTCTCATAACAGTACTCCTTTAAACAATATCTCTAATAGGAATAGTATCACATTTTCGGCAATGAATTCATATAGCGTTTGAGCTTTTCTGAAAAGGCGGGTGATAAATACAGGTCCGCTCCGCGTTCGATTTCTTCCTGATAGTGACCCGGAGGCGCAATTTCCTTAGCTTTATCAAGAACCAGAAACGTCAGGACGCCTCTGTATACACGGCCGCCGGCACACACTTCTATGAATGCGGGACGGTATGTGTGGTTATCAACACCTTCTCTTTTGTACAGATAGGTTGCCGCTTCAAACGGGAGCTTGTACAGCACGCCTTCAGTTCGTCCCCCGTCTTCAACAAGATCGGCTCTGGAACCGTCAGGACGCCTTAACGTGAATCTCGTCGAATACCCTTCAACAACCGCCCCTCCGACCGGCTCGGCAAAGAAGTGGTCGACCCCCGCCTGTTTAAACCGGGCATTGTCCATACAGGAGCCGTAAGCGAAATAATAAACCGGACTGTCATCCTCCCGTTTCATAAAACGGTATTCTTTCCAGTCTCCGCTTTTGATACGGCTGAATGAGGCACACTGGTCGGGCTTTACGACATATGCGAAGGCGGTTTTATTCCCGGCATCCGTCGTCACGGCAACCTCTTTCCGGTCAAAATCAGCATAATACATATCCAGCTTACGGATCATCTGATGATCTGTTTCATACAATTCCCCGTACACAAAAGCTGTTTCTACTAAAGACGCCGCAGGCTGACCTTTATCCGTTTCGTACAGCACACCGTTTATCGCGGCCTGCTCGCACACACACAGAGCACCTTTCAGCAGTTCATGGTTTTCTTCACGCTTTCGTAACAAACCGTATACAAAAAGAAGCAAGTTATTTTTCCTCCTTTTGGACAGCAGCCGCTTCTAACGGCAGAATCACCTGAAACGTACTGCCTTCTCCATTTTTGCTCTTAATGTTAAGTTTACCATTATGCTCCTTCAGAATTCGTAAACAAATCGGAAGCCCGAGACCCGTTCCCTGATCTTTTGTTGAGAAAAACGGTTTCCCGATGTTTTCAAGCTTTTCTTTCGACATGCCGTTTCCTTCATCCTGTATGCTGATCACCGCGTATTCTTCATCCCGTTCTGTATAAATATGAATATTCCCGCCGTCAGGCATCGCTTCAATCGCATTTTTAATAATATTGATAAATACCTGTTTCAGCTGGTTTTCGTCACCGTTAACCATACAGGACTCAGTCTGCCTGAAATCCTTCTCAATCACAGTGTTCGACAGCACCGCGTTCGTGTCAAGAAGCGTCGCCACCTGCCTTAAAATATGGTTGAGATGATGAGCGGTAAACGTCACGGTCTGCGGCTTGGCGAGCAGAAGCAGCTCCCCCAGCACGAGATCAATCCTTTTAATCTCCGAAAAAATAATATCGAAATAATCCGTTCTTTCCGGATACTGGGCTTTCATCAGCTGGAGAAAGCCGCTGACTGACGTTAAAGGATTTCTTACTTCATGGGCGATTCCTGCCGCAAGCTCTCCGGCAATGGCCAGCTTTTGAGATTGCATGGCAAGGCGTTCGTTCGTTTCCAGAAGCTCGTCGACCGCTTTTTTCCGTTCACTGATATCAGACATCGTCCCCAGGCTCCCGACAAATTTCTGTCTGCGGTCATAATACAGCTTATAATGGACTTCCCCCCAAAAAATCGTGCCGTCTCTTTTAATATATTTGGCCGTAAACATTCCTGACGGGGACTGCTGCTTGATTTGGGAGATAATATAATCAATGATATGTTTTCTTTTATAAAATAATCATTATACATCGTGCCCATACATTCGCTGATGGAGTGGCCCGTAATCGTCGTCCAGGCCTGATTCAAATATGTAATATTCCCTTGTGAATCCGTCTGAAAAACGATTTCCTGCAAATTGTCCATGATCCGGTTTTTCTCATCTGAAAGCGCCTTTGCTTTCTGCTCGCTGTCCTTCAGCTCCGCCAGCAGCTGCTTTTTATTGTCCACATAATAAGCCAGCAGCCAGACGCTGATTAATGTGACGGCGGTAAAGGTGATGTCAACGGGCCAGTTAATCGGATTCCGTTCAATCATATAAAATAAATAATCCCAAAACATAATAAAAATCATTGCCAAGATTAAGGAAATGATACGCGCTTGATATTTTCCCATAGTCCCACCTGCCGCTAACATTTCTACATATATTGTAACATTGTTGACTGCATTATTGACTAAAAAATGATAACTATTCCCAATTAATTGAGCAGGTTCGCTTACTTTTCCCGTGAGTTTTTGCACAAGTTCATAATAAAAGGACGGAATGATGCCCCGCCCTTTTTGCTGATTATGATCTATCTTTTAACGCTTCTTCGATTTCCTCAAGCAGCATTTTCGCTCCTTCAGGACTTAAAATAATTTTGCCGTTGCCGTACTCCTGATTTTCGGAGGTAATTTCCCCGGTCATTAAGCAAATGCCGTGCGGCTTGTATTTTTTTAAGACAATTTTGTCTCCGTCAACGAAAAATTCAATACTATCTTTAATAGCGATATCCAATGCTCTTCGCAATTCAATCGGCATGACAATACGCCCGAGTTCGTCTACTTTTCTTACTACACCAATTGATTTCATAGAAATCCCCTACTTCCTTTAATGTCTCTTCTTTATGTCCAAGGAAAATCCTTCATAAACGTAGACGAAAGGAACGGAGCAAAAGTTTCTCAGCATCCGGAAATGAATGTTTTTTACAGAAAAAAGCCTTTTGAAATACGGGATACAGACTTTCCCTCCTTTTTTACAAAAACATTTCATTCCCGGCGGAAACCCCCAAAAATCGTGGTTTTTCTCAGAAACTTTAAATGTAGAATCAATTAAATCAGGATAGGGATTGGGTGAAAACATGTTTCAATCAACTGAGATCGGAATCGACTTAGGAACCGCTAATATACTTGTTTACAGTAAAAATAAAGGAATTATTTTAAATGAGCCATCCGTTGTCGCTGTAGATACAACAACGAAAGCGGTGCTTGCCATCGGAACGGATGCCAAAAGCATGATCGGAAAGACGCCGGGGAAAATCGTCGCCGTACGGCCGATGAAAGACGGTGTCATTGCTGATTATGATATGACAACTGACTTATTAAAACACATTATGAAAAAAGCCGGAAAAAAAATCGGAATGACCTTCCGCAAACCGAATGTCGTCGTCTGCACGCCTTCAGGCTCAACAGCCGTTGAACGCCGCGCCATCAGTGACGCTGTCAAAAACTGCGGAGCGAAAAACGTTCACTTGATTGAAGAACCCGTAGCCGCTGCAATCGGGGCCGACCTCCCTGTTGACGAGCCGGTCGCAAACGTCGTCGTAGATATCGGCGGCGGTACGACTGAAGTCGCCATCATCTCATTCGGTGGAGTCGTATCCTGCCATTCGATCAGAATCGGCGGCGACCAGCTTGATGAAGATATCGCCTCGTTCGTCAGAAAAAAATACAACCTGCTGATCGGGGAACGCACGGCAGAACAAGTGAAAATGGAAATCGGATTTGCATTGATCGAACATGTGCCGGAAACGATGGAAATCCGCGGGCGTGACCTTGTAACCGGTCTGCCGAAGACAATCAGACTGCAGTCTAATGAAATTCAGCACGCGATGCGTGAGTCGCTCCTGCATATTCTTGAAGCGATCAGAGCGACGCTTGAAGATTGTCCGCCGGAGCTCAGCGGTGATATCGTTGACCGCGGCGTCGTGTTAACCGGCGGAGGCTCCCTTTTAAACGGGATGAAAGAATGGCTGACAGATGAAATCGTCGTTCCCGTTCATTTGGCGGCAAATCCGCTTGAATCAGTGGCTATCGGCACTGGGCGTTCATTAGACGTCATCGACAAGCTGCAAAAAGCGATTAAATAATAAGATTGTGCTTCTTTTTTCTCCGGCCGGCTCATATTGTGAGAACTGGAGAAACATTAAGGAGGAAGCATATGCTTAGAGATGTGGGAAGACGCGTAGCAGTAGCCGTCATTTTAAGCGGAATTATTTTGGGGGGCATGAGCATTTCACTGGCCAATATGCCCCATTCTCCGGCCGGCGGCGCCGTAAAACTGAATCACCCGTAAAGACGCAGCAAAAGCTGTGTCTTTTTCGTTTGTGCTCCTTTCTTTCCTTTACGAGGCGATATTTGATATGATGAGAAAAACCGATGAGGAGGAATGAACGATGAGTTCGTTTACTGAAAAGTTAAATACATATGCTCAGCTGGCGGTAGAAGTCGGCGTCAATGTCCAAAAAGGACAGCATGTCGTAATCAATGCCTCAACTGATGTCCGGGAACTTGTCAGACTGCTTGCCAAACATTCTTATGAAAAAGGCGCAAAAAACGTCACCGTAAATTGGCAGGACGATGAACTGTCCAGATTAAAATACGAGATGGCACCTTTTGAAGCGTTTGAAGAGTATCCTGAATGGGAAGCAAAAGGAAAAGAAGAGCTCGCGAAAAAAGGGGCTGCGTTTATTTCTGTCGTCTCATCCGACCCCGACCTGTTAAAAGGCACTGACGGCAAACGGATTGCAGCGTTCCAAAAAGCCGCCGGAAAAGCATTGCATACATACAGACAATATATTCAATCAGATAAGGTCAGCTGGACGGTGATCGGAGCTGCTTCAACAGGCTGGGCGAAAAAAGTGTTCCCGGATCAGCCGGAAGAAACAGCCGTTCAGCTTTTATGGGAAGAAATTTTCAAAACGACCCGCGTAAATGAAGAAAACCCTGTGGAAGCATGGAAAAAACATGATCAAAATCTTCATGAAAAAGTGGAACACCTGAACAAAAAACATTACAGCGCCCTGCATTATCAGGCTGAAGGAACAGACTTAACCATTGAACTGCCGAAAAAACATGTATGGGCAGGCGCGGGAAGCGTGAATGAAAGCGGTCACGAATTCATGGCCAACATGCCGACAGAAGAGGTTTTCACCCTTCCGCAGCGTGACGGGGTGAACGGCACGGTTTCCAGCACGAAACCGCTGAGCTACGGCGGCAACATTATTGATAACTTCACTCTTACCTTTGAAAACGGCCGCATTGTCGATGTGAAAGCTGAAAAAGGCGAGGAGATTTTAAAAGGCATCGTCGAAACCGATAAAGGCTCACACTATCTCGGTGAAGTGGCCTTAGTGCCTTACGATTCACCGATTTCACAATCAAATATTTTATTTTACAACACACTGTACGATGAAAACGCCTCTAACCACTTGGCGATCGGCAGTGCGTATGCCTTTAATATTGAGGGCGGCAAACAAATGACACGGGAAGAGCTTGTTAAAGAGGGCTTAAATGAAAGCATTACACACGTAGATTTTATGGTCGGTTCCAAAGACATGAATATCGACGGTATTACCGCGGACGGGAAAAGAGAACCGATCTTCAGAAACGGAAACTGGGCATTTTAATAAAAAAAGGAGGCGATCAGGCCTCCTTTTTTTTCGCTTCATACATTTGCAAGTTGGCGCAGACGGTTTCCAAAACAGGTGTATCAATTGACAAGCCTTTCGCTTTCTCAAGCAAAAAGCCGTGTAAATGATCACCTTCCGTCACCCTGCCCTTTTCCATATCTCTCAGCATCGACGATTTCATACGGTAAGACATGCTTGTCAATGTGCGATAACTCTCTTCTTCCAGACCAGGATCTTTCGGGATGCCGGCAGCCTTGAAAATGGCTCCGATTTCGGCAAAGAGGCGCTTTGCCGTGCTGCGGCCGCCTTCTGTTTCTAAAATCGGTCCGACCGGCTGTTGAAACAGAGTGGTCACTCCCGCCTGCGCGGCAATAAACATATATTTTTTCCAAATGTCCTTTTCAATCTCCCGACTGATGATGACATCCGCTTTCACACCCGCAAACGCTTTTTCCAGCTCATTTATACGTTCCGTGCGTTCCCCGCTCCATTCACCGAAAATGAAGCGGTGGGCAGCGCTCGTATGAAGAATGTCCCCTTTGTCGTTAAGGGCGCTCTCAATAAAGCAGAGGCCGCCCAGCACCTGCCGTTTTGAAAAAGCTTCAAACAGCTGGTTATAGTGCCTGTATCCGTTTAAAAAAGGAATAATGACCGACGAAGGTTTGACAAACGGTTTGACATCCCCAATGACGTCCTGCAAAGAATACGCTTTTGATGCGATGATAACGGCGTCAAACTCTCCATCTTCGCCCGCCATGATTATTTTCGGCTTGATTGAAACATCACCATTTGCACTTTTGACGGTCAATCCCGTCTCTTTTAATTGTTCCGCCCGCTTCTGACGGACGAGAAACGTAACGTCATTTCCCTTTTCTGCAAGTCGCGCGCCGATATATCCGCCCACTCCCCCAGCTCCGACAACTAAAAACTTCATGATGCATTCCTCCGTCTCTTTTCAATTTATGTATTCCTTTATTGTAACGGGAAGTCAGAAGATTGAAAACTTTTTTCATAAATAAAAAAGCAGAGTCTCCCCTGCTTCTTTATTACGCGTATAGCTCTTCAAGCTTTTTCTGCACATCCGCGTTTTCAAGAAATTCGTCATAAGACATTTGTTTATCAACAATGCCTTTAGGCGTTAATTCAATGATGCGGTTGGCAATTGTCTGTACAAACTGATGGTCATGAGATGAAAACAGCATAGCGCCTTTAAAGCTGATTAAGCCGTTGTTAAGCGCCGTAATGGATTCCAAATCTAAGTGGTTTGTCGGTTCATCCAGAATTAAGATATTCGCACCGGAAAGCATCGCTTTTGAAAGCATGCAGCGTACTTTTTCTCCTCCGGAAAGGACGTTTGATTTTTTGTTGACTTCTTCTCCTGAGAACAGCATGCGTCCTAAGAAACCGCGCAGAAAGCTTTCGCTTTGGTCATGCGGCGAGTATTGGCGGAGCCAGTCGACAAGGTTCGCATCGCTGCCGTCAAAATATTCGCTGTTGTCTTTAGGGAAGTACGCCTGAGAAGTGGTCACGCCCCATTTAAATGTGCCGCTGTCTGCTTCCATTTCCCCGGAAATGATTTTAAACAATGTCGTAACGGCAAGTTCGTTGCGGCCCGTAAATGCAATTTTGTCTTCTCTGTTCATAATAAAGCTGACGTTATCAAGCACCTTAACCCCGTCAATCGTTTTTGTTAAGCCTTCAACCCGCAGCACGTCATTTCCGATCTCGCGTTCCGGCGTGAAATTGACATAAGGATAACGGCGTGATGACGGTTTAATATCATCAAGCGTGATTTTATCAAGGAGTTTCTTTCTTGATGTCGCCTGCTTTGATTTAGAGGCGTTGGCGCTGAATCTGGCCACGAACTCCTGAAGCTGTTTAATCTGCTCTTCTTTTTTCTTGTTGGCTTCCTGAGAAAGCTTTAAAGCAAGCTGGCTTGATTCATACCAGAAATCATAGTTGCCGACGTACACTTGAATTTTATTAAAATCAAGATCGGCGATGTGCGTGCACACTTTATTTAAAAAGTGACGGTCATGGGATACGACGATGACTGTGTTCTCAAAGTTGATTAAAAACTCTTCCAGCCACTGAATCGCTTTCAGATCCAAGTGGTTGGTCGGTTCATCAAGCAGCAGAACGTCCGGCTTGCCGAACAGCGCCTGGGCCAAAAGCACTTTCACCTTTTCTGAACCGCCTAAGTCGGCCATTTTCTTCGTATGCAGGTCTTCAGAGATGCCCAGCCCCTTTAACAAAATAGCGGCTTCACTTTCAGCTTCCCATCCGTTTAATTCCGCAAACTCTCCTTCAAGTTCAGCGGCACGGATGCCGTCTTCATCTGAAAAATCAGGCTTCATATAAATCGCGTCTTTTTCCTGCATGACTTCGTATAAACGTTTATGTCCCATAATGACGACTTTCAGCACTTCACAGTCTTCATATTCAAAGTGGTTCTGCTTCAGAATGGCAAGACGTTCGCCCGGACTCATATGGACATCGCCGGTCTGCGGCTCCAGCTCACCGGATAAAATTTTCAAAAATGTTGATTTTCCGGCACCGTTTGCGCCTATTAATCCGTAGCAGTTGCCCGGCGTAAATTTAATATTGACATCTTCAAATAACTTGCGATCCGCAAAACGCAAGCTCACATTATTTACAGCAATCATTTAGAATCCTCCATCGTGTCTATCATCATTAAAAGTATACCATGAATAAAGGGGAAGAGAAATGTTTCCCTGCGAATATACGGGTTTGAAAAGATGCAGGCGTCAAACCCGGAGCGCTGTGATACAATAGATATATATACATATTCATCACGGAGGAACAAGTTGAAGCTTTTAACACTCACAGAATACTGTCTTATGATTTTCTTCACCGGGGTTTTTCTGGCCGTCACAGGCTTTACGGCACGTGACATCGGCTTGTACGTCGGAATCGCCCTCATTTATACGTTTTCGCATCTCTTTTCAAAACGGATGCTTGAAAAACGCGGCAAAGAGAAGAAGCAGGTGAATCTTTTTTTCAGCGTTCTGGCCATTGTCGGATCAGTGCTGGCCACGGTATTGTTCATCGCCGTCGCGGCCTCGTTTGCCAAATAAAAAACGCCTGCTGTCCGAATCGGGCAGCGCGGCGTTTTTATTTTGTCTGACGCATATCATGAAACGGGAAGAACACAAACTTCGAGGTGCCGACGATCCGGTTTTCGGCTATTAAGCCGAGGCCGTTCCGGCTGTCCATTGAATTCAGCCGATTGTCGCCCATGACGAAGTATTTGCCTTTCGGAACCTTTACGGGGCCGAAATCTCCCGTCAGGTTGACTCCCAGTTTTTTCGCTTCTTTTTTATTGCTCGCGAGGTACGGTTCTGCGATTTTTTTGCCGTTTATATAAAGCGTGTCATTTTTCATTTCCACCGTTTCTCCAGGTTTTCCGATGAGCCGCTTTACATAATGGACTTTCGACGTATCGCCGTTAATAATGACGATGTCCCCCCGCTCGATTTCTCCGATATAATTGACGCTTTTGTTGACAAACAGTCTTTCACCGTCATGTAATGTCGGGTACATTGATGATCCTTCCACTAAGTACGGTTCAAACAGGAAATGGCGGATTAACAGCGCAAGTGCAACCGCTATAATGATGGCCTTTCCCCATTCCCAATACGTGTTGGATTTTCTTTTTACCGATTTTTCAGAAGTAGGTTTTTGTTCTTCAGTCAACGTGGTTCCTCCTAGACGATCACTGTTTCGGTTCATGTACCATCTTTACTTTATCACAACTCATCACAAAATACATAACGCTTCTATGTGCATATGATTGAAAAAAGCGCCCGTAAAGGACGCTTTTCGCTTATTTCTCTACTACCGGTTTTTTGATGATTCCCAAGATAACCGCCGTTACAATCGCTCCGATCACGATGCTCATTAAGTAAAGCAGCGGATGGTTCGTAATGAATGCAACGAATATTCCTCCGTGCGGTGCAGGAAGCGTTACCCGGAAAAACTCTGTCAGTCCGCCCGCTACCGCAGAACCGACAACGGCTGCAGGGATGACGCGAAGCGGATCAGCCGCTGCAAACGGGATGGCGCCTTCTGTAACGAAAGCTGCTCCCATGAAGTAGCATGTAATACCGGCTTCACGGTCACGTTTAGAGAATTTGTGTTTAAAGAATGTTGTCGCCAGTGCGATTCCAAGCGGCGGAGCCATTCCGCCCGCCATGATGGCCGCATGCGGCGCATAGTTTCCGGCGTCGATCATCGCGATACCGAAAGTGAACGCCGCTTTATTGAGCGGGCCGCCCATGTCGATAGCCATCATACCGCCTAAAATAATCCCCATTAAGACAAGGTTTCCAGTTCCAAGGCTTTCAAGCCAATTTGTTAAGAAATTCATAAACGCTGCTACAGGTGTGTTAATGACAAACTGCATCAGGACACCGGTGATAAAAATACCAAGCAGCGGATAAATCAATACAGGTTTTAATCCGTCAAGAGTCTGAGGAATAAAGACAAACAGCTTTTTCAAAAGGACTACGACATAACCGGCTAAGAATCCGGCAATCAGTCCGCCCAAGAATCCGGCATTCGCCTGCGTAGCCATAAATCCGCCGACCATACCCGGCGCAAATCCCGGACGGTCCGCAATACTCATTGCGATGAATCCGGCAAGAACTGCAACAATCAGCTTTAACGCATTACCGTCACCGATAAAGTTCAGTGCTGCAGCAAACGTGTTGTATGTCGGGTCTTTCGGATCAGCTGAATGAATTCCCCAGAAGAATGAAATCGCAACGAGAATTCCGCCGCCGACGACAAATGGCAGCATGTTGCTGACACCGCTCATTAAGTGTTTATAGAAAGTACTTCCGATGCTTGTGCCTGATTTCTGTTTCGGACCGTCTTCATTTGAAGCGGAAGATCCTCCCCCGCTGCCCTCGTAAATCGGCGCATCTTGGTTAACGGCTTTTTCAATCAGTTCCTGTGGACGTCTGATACCGGCCGTTACAGGCACTTGAAGAACATGTTTGCCTTTAAAGCGCTCCATTTCAACCTGTTTATCAGCCGCTACGATAATCGCAGGTGCGTCTTCAATTTCTTGAGCCGTCAGCTTATGTTTAATACCGCTTGAGCCGTTTGTCTCGACTTTAATGTCAACGCCGAGCTCTTTCGCTTTTTCCTTCAGTGCGTCAGCTGCCATGAACGTATGGGCGATACCTGTCGGGCATGCCGTAACCGCAAGGATTTTGCCTTTTCCTGACGGCGCTGCCTGTTCTTCCTGCTCTTCTTCTTCCTCATCGTCATCTTTGTCATGCTGATTGATGATGTCAATGATCGCATCTTCTGATTCAGCTTCAAGAAGCTGTTTGCGGATTTCCTCACGCATAAGGAGCGTTGAAAGTCTTGATAATGCTTCAAGATGCGTATTATTCGCTCCTTCGGTTGCCGCAATCATAAAGACCAGGTGTGCCGGCTGACCGTCTAATGATTCATAATCCACACCATCTTTTGAACGGCCGAATGCGATGGCCGGGTTAATGACGCTCGCCGTCTTCGCATGAGGAATGGCAATGCCTTCGCCGATTCCCGTCGAGCTTTGGCTTTCACGATTTAAAATGGCTGCTTTGTAAGCCTCTCTGTCATTTAATCTGCCGGCTTTGTCAAGCACTGTCACCATTTCATCGATAACGTTTTCTTTCTCTTTGCTTTCTATATTGAGATGAATTGTATCTCTTGTTAACAGCTCAGTTATCTTCACTTTTCTTTCCTCCTCTATAGACGTGTGACTTTAACTTCAGGAAGAAGCTGCTGTACAAACTCTTCAGTTCCGAGTTCTTCAGAAAATGCCGTCGCGCTTCCGGAAGCAACTCCTAAACGGAACGCATCTTCCAAAGGCAGCTGTTTTGAAATTCCCGCAAGGAATCCCGCGACGACGGAATCACCCGCGCCTACCGAATTGACAAGCTTTCCTTTAGGAACATTGGCGAGGAAAACCGCCTCTTTCGTAAATAAAAGCGCACCGTCGCCAGCCATCGAAACAATCGCGTGTTCAGCGCCTTGTTCAATTAATTTTTTACCGTAAGGAACGGCAGCTTCGGCTGAATCAATGACCGTATTGAACATTTCCCCAAGCTCATGATGATTCGGCTTCATCAAAAACGGTTTCATTTCTGTCGCTTTCATCAGCGCTTCACCGGAGATGTCCACCACTACCCGGGCATTCTGCTTTCTGCATGCCTCAGCAATTTTTTCATACGTGTTATGCGGCAGGGAAGAAGGGATGCTTCCCGCTAAAACGACGATGTCTCCCTCTTCCAGAGCGGAGAACTGTTCTAAAAAGGCATTGAACACTTCGTCTGAAATCGTCGGGCCCTGTCCGTTAATTTCCGTTTCATCGCCCGTTTTCAGTTTTACATTTATACGCGTGTCTTCATCCACCTCAGAAAAAGCCGTTTCCAGACCTTCCTGCTGCAAAAATGACGTGATATAATTTCCGGTAAATCCGCCGACAAACCCCAATGCTTTTGACGGCACATGGTGTCTTTTCAGTAATCTCGAAACGTTGATGCCTTTTCCGCCGGGATACTTCGTGTCATAGCTGGAACGGTTTAAACCGCCTACGGCAAAATCTTCAACGTGAACGATATAGTCAACAGACGGATTGAGGGTTACAGTGTAAATCATGGTTTCACTACCTTTACGACAGTTTTTTCTTGGTAATTATCGAATGCAAGTTCTTCAGCTTCAGTGGTAATGATAGCTGCATCGCCCAAGGCGGCGAACGCTGCGAAAGAAATCTCGCCGAATTTAGAAGGATCGGCTAAAACATACGCATTTTTCGCCTGTCTCACAGCCTTTGTCTTCAGAAGAGCCTCATCCGGATCGGGTGTTGTAAAGCCGGCTTCAATGTGCACGCCGTTCACCCCGAGAAAGCTTTTGTCAAAACGGTACTGGCTGACCGCCGTTAATGAGGCGCCGCCGATCATCGCACCTGTTCTATGCTTCACATATCCTCCGAGAAGATAAAAAGGAATCCCTTTCCTTATTAAAGCGTCGATATGCATAACCCCGTTTGTGACAACCACAATGTCCTTTGTATGATCTATAAAATCAATCATGTGCAATGTAGTTGTTCCCGCATCAAGGTAAATACAGTCACCTTCTTCTAATAAAGATGCCGCTTCTTCAGCGATCTTCAGTTTATCCTGAAGGTTTTTGGAGGATTTTTCAAGCATATCGGGTTCTTGCCTGCTGTTGGAAAGTTTAGACGCCCCGCCGTGAACGCGCTTTAAAAACCCGCGCTCTTCAAGTGTTGATAAATCTCTTCTGATCGTTGATTCAGAAGCGTTTGTCATGCTTATCAGCTCTTGAATCTTCACCACATCTCGTTTTTCAATCTGATCCATAATCAGCTGATACCTTTCAGGAGTGAGCATATTCCGCCTCCTTTGAAAACGTATTCATTTCGGCTGCAAGATAATTGTAAACGCTTTTTTTACTTCAAGCAACTAAAATCACTCAAATTCATTCAATAACTATCAAAATCTTTCACATTTGTTCATATTAACGTATGTACATAGGGTTTGTAAACTGTAAATTCGACAAAAAGGGGGACAATTGTATGACATTTTCTTTTTATCATAAATGAAAAAAGTCTATTATATTCATTCAATCATTAAAACACAAAAAACCCCATGCAGACTGCATGGGGCGCCGGTTATTCATACCGTAACGCTTCAATCGGATCTAAGCGTGATGCTTTGTTGGCGGGCAGCATGCCGAAAATGACACCGATCAGCATACTGAACAGCACGCCGATACAAACCACCTGCCAGGAAACGAGCGACGGCCAGCCTGCGATAAGGGAAACGAGTGTTGCTCCCCCGTAGCCGAGACCGATTCCGATTAAGCCGCCGATTAATGTAAGCACAACAGATTCAATTAAGAATTGTGTCAGAATCTGTCCTCTCGTGGCACCGAGCGATTTGCGGATGCCGATTTCTCTTGTCCGTTCCGTCACTGATACGAGCATAATATTCATGACCCCGATCCCGCCGACAACGAGAGAAATACCGGCGATCGAACCGATGATCGTCGTCATAACAGTCGTGACCTGACCGATTCCCGCCGCGATTTCTTCCATATTCATGACTTGATAGGCCTCTTTTGTACCGTGATTGTCATTTAAGAGACGGGCCGCTTCTTTTCCTGTTGTTTTGATTTGATCAGCGGACTCCGTCTGAACGGAAACGTTGCTGTAGTCGTTAGTACCGAAAGACGTTTTCAGCATGTTGAACGGCACATACATTTCACTGAGTCCTAACGATAAAAAGCCGCTCTCTTCTTTCAGTACGCCGATTACTTCTACGGGCTGTCCGCCGGCCCAGACGATTTTTCCGAGCGGAGACGTTTTCCCGAACAGCTTTTCAGCCATTTTTTTCGAGATGATTCCCGCTCTTTTCCCGGAAAGAAAATCATTGTCCGTAAATGTCCGTCCATCTTGAACGTCCAGCTTTTTTACGTCCAAGTAGCCGCTGTTAATGCCGTTCAGCGTAATATCCGTGTCTTCTTCATGGTAACGGGCCGTCATGGATTTTACCGCGGAAGCGACAACCTGCTTTACGCCGTCCACTCCTTTTAATCCATTAATATCTTCTTCTGTAAAACTCGCTTGCTGTAAGGCGTTCGGATTGGCTGTTAATTCTTCATCACTCGGCAGGTAAAACAATTCAATCGTATTGCCCGGCCCGCTGATGGATTGCTTCAGCATTTGCTCTCCGCCCTGGCCGACAGCCACAACAACGATTACTGAACCGACGCCGATAATGATTCCGAGCATTGTCAGAATCGATCTCAGCTTGTGAGCTCTTACGGAACTGAGGGCCATCCGGAGATTTTCTGACAGGCTCATTCCCCCACTCTCCTCTGCTCAGAATCGCGGGAAACGATCATGCCGTCACGGACGAAAATCACTCTGTTTGTACAGTCCGCCACTTCAGGCTCATGAGTGACAAGCACCACGGTCACGCCCTCTGCATTAAGCTCTGTGAACTGCTCCATAATGGAAATGCTTGTTTTCGTATCCAGCGCGCCGGTCGGTTCATCAGCTAAAATGAGCTTCGGTTCGTTCACGATGGCTCTTGCAATCGCGACACGCTGCTTCTGGCCGCCGGACAGCTCATTCGGCATGTGACGCATCCGATCCGCCAAACCGACTTTTTCCAGCGCGTGCTCAGCCCGTTCCTCACGCTCTTTTTTGCCGATACCGGCATAGATCATGGGGAGTTCGACATTTTTTCTTGCATTCAATCGCGGCAGCAGCTGAAACTGCTGAAAGACAAATCCGATTGATTTGTTCCGGACCGCCGCAAGCTCTTTTTCGGTGCATGAAGAAACATCTTCGCCCGCAAGACTGTAACTGCCGGACGTCGGTCTGTCCAGACAGCCGATGATATTCATAATCGTAGATTTTCCCGATCCCGACGGTCCCATAATTGACACATATTCTCCTTCTTCAATCGTCAGGTCGATTGAACGGAGAACATCAAACGTCTCCTTGCCGATCTGATAGCTTTTTTTCACCTTTGAAAGCTGAATCATCTATGCTTTCACATCCGTTCCGTCAGTCAAACCGTCAGCCGGATTCAGAATGACTTTATCATCCTTTGAAAGCCCCTCTTTTATCTCCGTAAGCTGATTTGCGGTATCGCCGACTTTAACTTTCACGCGTTTGGCCTTCCCGTCTTTTACCGTAAAGACCCAGTGCTCATCTCCGTCTTTTTTGACTGCGGAGGACGGCAGCGTATCGGCTTTCCGTTTGTCGGTTTCAATGTTCATAATTAATTTAAATCCCGGCTTGCCTTCCGGAAGGTTTCCGATCAGCTTAACCTGAAACGGATACTGGACGGCTTGTTCCGTGCTTTCCCCCGAAGCAGCGCTTGACTTTTGATCCGGAACGAGGCCGACAGCCGCCACTCTCCCTTTCCACGTTTTGCCGGGGATGGCGTCTGAGGTGATTGTAACGCTTTGGCCCTTTTTCACTTTCAGCGTGTCGTATTCGGACAAATTGCCGGCAACGACCAGATGTTCCGGGTCTCCTATATGTATAACCGGTTCTTGAATATCCGATTTTTTAGAAGCCGCTTCTTGATTTACCGAGATAACCGTCCCGTCCATCTCACTCTTAACATTGAGATTCGACACTTGATTTTCAAGAGACTGCTTTTGCAAATCAGATTGCTTTAATTCGATTTCCGCCGTTTTTTGCTGAAGCTGCAGATCAGTCCGTTCGGATTCAATTTGTTTTTTGGCTTCCGCTTCTCCCACTTGTTTTGCCAGATCTTGTTCCTTGCTGTTTAATGCTCTGAGTTTTTCTTCAACTTGTTCGATTTGCATCCGTTTTGATTGTTCTGTCAACTCATTTTGTTCTTTATCAAGGTTGAGCTGCTCATTTGTATAAGTGACTAACGACGACCCTTTTTTACTTTGTCGCCTTCTTTTACTTTCACTTTATCAAGAGTTCCTTTATCTGCTTCATAAAAAACATACTGTTCTTTAGAGAATTTAAGTGTTCCCGGAACCATAACCGTAGATGAGATTTCTCTGTTTTCCATGGTTCCGGTTTCGATTTTTTTCCGGCGCTGCCGCCCGCGGGAGCGGCAGACTTATAAATATTGATACCGATGAATACTGCAACAATTACGGCGATGCCGATTCCGATCCAAATTTTTTCATGTTATACACCTGCTGTCACTGAACTTAACAGTCCTCCGACTGCCGAAACCAAAAGCATAATAACAAACAGGACAATCGCGGAAGTCCAGGCCGCTTTTTTCGAAATACCGCCTGTATAGCGAAGTCCCAAAGCGAGCAGAATATAGCTCCAGATGCTGAAAATATCGATCGCGCTTAAAAAGACCGATACGCCGTCTCCGGCCGGTATGACACTCGCCAAAGATGTGACAGGGTACAGTGAGCCCGCACCGGTAAAATAAATGACAAGTCCGTTAATGACTAAGCCGATGTTAGTAATAAATGCAGTAAAGAGGCCGAGTGAGAGCATTTTTTATAAGTTGTCACGCCGCCTGAAATTTTGACGCACAGCCAATAAATAAGCGGAACGATAAAGAGACCGATAATGCCTCCGAAAATCCCTCCGAAAATCGAGCCGAATTTCGCAATGGTTTTGGTCATTTCAATCTGATCATCGGTCAATCCGTCAAGAGATGAGCTGTTCAGCAGTTCTTCATAATTCATTCCGAGCCCGCGCAAAATACTCCCCGCCGCAATGAGAATGATGACAATCAGGAGAGGAAGGCCGATGACCGGGTGTTCTTTTAGTCTTTTAAACTGTACAACAGGACTTGTAATGACGCCGAAAATTGACGGCTTTTCCGTTACTGCCGTATTGCTTTTTTCGAGATTTGGTTCCATATGGCTGATGCCTCCTATGTATTATTCTGTTTATACGTACGCTTTAGGCTGAGAGAAGTTTCAATTTTTTTGCCGTTTGCGTATTTATGCTAAATTGTAACACAAATTCTCAGCTTTACGTTCCATAATTATGTAAAAAAAACATCGTCAGACCGGTATGACGGGTGGCTCAAAACCTTGTAAAGGCACTGTTATCAGCCTATTCATGCAGTGAAAACCGCCTCAATTGAAAAACCCTTTAAATCCCATTTAGATATTCTCTGAAATTCAGCGCCTATAAACAAAAAAGCCGGATGGCAATGATGCACATCCGGCTCTTTTTTCACCCTCCGCTTACAGGAGGGATAAAGGCAATGGTATCACCTTCTGTTACGGTGCTGTTGTCTTTTACATATGTTTCATTGATTGCGATCATGGCATTGTCAATCGTCTGAAGGCCGTACCGTTCCTTTAACAGCGTTTTTACAGCAGACGCCGCCGTCTCTTTTTCGTCAAGTTCAATGACCGGTGTTCCCGCCTGCTCCGCAAGTCCGGCAAATAATAATACTTTAATCATCGCGATTCCCCTTTATCCAAATCCGGTTTTCCGTTCGGATAGGGCGTCGTTTCCAGCTGATCGCCTATCCATTCTTCCCCGTCTTCCCAGATTTCTTTTTTCCATATCGGCACAATCTGTTTTATCCGTTCAATTGCATATTCATTCGCCTCATATGCCGCCTTTCTGTGCGGAGAAGACACGGCGATTACGACCGCTGCTTCTCCGATATCAAGGACGCCGACACGGTGAGTGATTGCAGCTTCGGCTCCTTCCCATTTCGCGCTGATTTCACTGCCGATTTGAGAAAGCATTTGAACAGCCATCGGTTCATACGCTTCATATTCGAGACGCACCGTCCGCCGTCCTGCAGTCCACTCTCTGACCGTGCCGATAAACGTTGTGATGGCGCCGGCTTCACGCTTTTCAACTTTTTTTACGATATTTTCCGCAATGATAGGTTCCCTTGTAATTTGAAAACGTTCCATTTAAGCAGATTCCCCTTTCAGCTGCGAAAGCACAAACATAATGGCAGCCGGATCGTCCGCATGGAATACGGGCTTGCCTGCATCTGTCGGCATATGCTCCGTATTTCTGCTGACAACCGCGATCACGCGCTCCAAATGCTTCAGCTTTTGCCAATCTTCGCTGTTTTTGATCATAATGATTTTCGGATGCGGCGCATGTTTAAACCCCTCTATGAGAAGACCGTCAATTCCCAGACATTCATACAGACTGATCAAACCCGCCAGATCCCATTTTTTTCGCGCCGTAAGCTGCAGGACGCCGTCCCCTTCTACTGCCGTAACCGCGGCTCCGGCTTTTGAAAAACGCTCCGAGTCTTTTCCGTCAGAAAAAGGTTCCGGTTCTCCGCCATGTCCGTGATGTTTTAAACATCCAATATCGCACTCTTTCGGCGCCGCTTTCAGCACACGTTCAATAAACGTTGTTTTACCGCTGTTTTGAAAACCTACGATCTGGACGATCGGGAAAGAATTGACCACGGCCATTCACTTCCATTCTCATCACGGATGAGGAGCGCGTGAACCGTCCGGCCCGCTTCATACCCTCTCGTTCCTCCCGGCAGAAGGATAAACGCGTTTGCTTCGGCAAGAGATGTGACTGAGCTTGATTTGTCGAGACCGACCGGTGACGCCATCATTTTTCCGTCCTTATGATAAACAAACGCCCTCACAAATCTCGTAAATGGATTCGGCTTCGGAAAGTCGTTTGTTAACACGGCTTCCGCCCATCCGGAATGAGGTTTTTCATTCAGAAGCCACGTCTGAATCATCGGTTTGACAAACAGGGTGAATCCGACATAACATGCGGACGGATTGCCTGAAAGGCCGAACAGCAGCATGTCATCGGCCCGGGCGACAGTTGTCACGCTCCCCGGGCGCATTGCCACTTTGTTAAAAAGAACTTCCGCTCCGAGCTTATTATAAATGTCCGGAAGAAAATCAAAATCGCCGACTGACACGCCGCCGGTCGTGATCAGAAAATCAACTTTTTTCATAGCTTCCTTCACCGCAGCATAGCTGTCATCAAAATCATCGGAAATTTTCCCTAAGTTCAGCGGTACCGCACCCGCTTCAATGACCTGGGCATACACCATGGCAGCGTTGCTGTTGCGGATTTTCCCCGGCTCAAGCGGATCGCTGACATGAAGAAGCTCGGTTCCCGTTGCGATAATGCCGACAACCGGCTTTCTGACCACGGGAACGGAAGCATAGCCGAAGGTTGCTAAAAGAGCGGTTACGCCCGGCGTGATTTTCGTCCCTTTTTTTAATAGCGAGCTGCCTTTTTTTCGCATCTTCTCCTTGATATGAAATATTATCGCCCGCATGAAAAGGGCGTTTCACTGACATGTAATTCGTGCCGTTTTCAGAAAACGTTTTTGTCAGCTCAAGCATCACTACGGCATCCGCGCCTTTGGGAATCTGCGCCCCCGTCATAATGCGGACCGCTTCATAAGGCCCGAGTTCTTTTTCTGACACGGCGCCGGCTCCGATATGGTCAATGACTTCAAAGGTGACGGCATTGTCACGGGAAGCCGTTTTTGAATCGCTCGCTCTGATGGCAAACCCGTCATACGGGGAACGGTTAAAGGCCGGCACATCATGATCCGCCTTAACATCCTCCGCCAAATAGCGGTGGAGACTGTCCTCAAGCGCCACCCATTCGGTATCCCCCTGTTTTTATACCGGCTCACCCGGCGGACTGCTTCGTCCACCTGAATCGGCGTTCTTTTTCAAGCATAGCAATACATCCCCTTCCTACAGTCCGATCACTCTGGCCAGAACTGAATTAGCTTCTTTTATATCGTTTGTACCGTGAATCAGAGCCCGTCCGTCCTGAAAAATAACGATTCTGAAGCGCTCGTACGTCATGTGCAGCAAAAACTCATTTGCTTCCACTTTACCGATCTGCTTCAGACGTTTGACAAGCTCTTCTTTATCCAGCCTCTTTAAGGCTTCCGATCTGATTTGAACGGTGTCTCTTCCGCACAGCACGCTTGCTTTCGGCCTGTTTTCAGGCTGCAGATACGGATATACGGGCTCCGCGCCGCAGGAAGGGCAATGATCCCGTTTGATCTGATCCACATTTATGCTCATATTGGTGTTATTCCACACGTCAAACGTGAAAAAGCGCCGATTTACCGCCGCATGATTTCCTGTCAGCAATTTCAGCGCCTCTGCCTGCTGATAAGCGGAGACGATATGAACCGCCGGAGGTATGATGCCTGCTGTATCACATGTCGCTCCGCCCACGGGCATTTGCTCAAACAGGCAGGATAAACACGGCGTAACCCCCGGAATAATCGTCATGCACATTCCCTGACTGCTGACACAGGCACCGTAAATCCAAGGTGTTTTCGTTTTCTGCGCCAGATCATTGATGACCATTCTCGTTTCAAAATTATCTGTCGCATCCACGATGCAATCCGCTTGTTCGATCAGCGGTTCAAGTGTTTCCGCCGTACCTTCCGCCGCGTAAGCATCGATATGTATATCACTGTTTACCTCTAAAAGACGCGCCTTGGCCGCCATTGCTTTCGGCAGGCGCTGTCTCGCGTCTTCTTCTGTATACAGCTGCTGTCTTTGTAAATTGCTCCATTCCACATAATCCCGGTCAATAATCGCCATACGGCCCGCTCCGGCTCTTGCCAGGCCCTCTGCCGCGGCTGTTCCGAGGGCTCCGGCTCCGACAATCAGGACACTGCTGTCAGCCAGCGCCTGCTGCCCTTTTTCCCCTATCGGCTTAAATCTTGTCTGCCGCGAATAGCGCTCTTCCATCTGTGTTGTCCCCTTGCATTTTTATTTCCATCATACCATGTTTCTTCCCGATCAGTCCTGATTTGAAGACTCGACATGCGCCAAAAGTCTGGTGTAATCATCCCGTGTGTTGACATTAGCGAACTCCTCCGGCCCGGCGCCGATGTCTTCAGCCTGCACATAACAGACAGACAGCCGTTTCAGCGTGTCTGTCATTTTCAGTTTGTTTTGTGTCAGCTGATCAAAAAGCACATCCTGCACCCGTTTATGGTAAACCGCCAAAAGGGGCTGCTCTCTGTTTTCACAAACCGGTATGACAGCATCCAGGTTTCCGGTCAGCTTCATTTCAAGCGCAGCCATCGTTTTTCTTGTCACGAGCGGCGTGTCACAGGATATGACCGTATATGTTTCGCCTTCCGTTTGTTCCATTGCCGTATATATGCCGGCAAGCGGGCCCATTCCCCGAAACTGCGGCTCATCGGCAAAAACATGCCGCTCCCTGTTTGATAAGAACTTTTTTATATGCTCAGGGCGGCTGATAATCACCGTTTCTCCGACGCCGAAGGCTTTTTTCACCTGTTCATAAAACATGCCGCCCTTCCACTTTGCAAAAGCTTTCGGTTCTCCGAATCTTCGGGAAGCTCCCCCCGCTAATATTACATTCACCCGTTTCATGTCATCTCTCTCCCATTCTATATAAAAGCATAGCAAACGCCTCAGCCGAAATACAATATTACGTTGCTTGTCTGTTTAATTAAGAGGAATAGCCGTTGTTCCTTTCCCATATTGTAGTGTTAACATCATGAGGGAGATGGTTCTTATGAAAATATCAGGTCCGTTTTTCCACGACACTTCTCAAGAGAACCTTTACTTGAAATCCGAACTTTCCAGATGCAGAAAAATAATTTCAGAATTTGAAGCAAGCTACTTCCATCAAAAAAATAATAAGCTTCAGGAGGAAAACGCCAATATTAAAGAGCGGCTTCACAAGCTTTCTGACGAATTGGAAGCCATGGCTCAAAAACACAAACAGACAAGTGACACGGAGCGTTCTTTGCATGAAATCAGAGCCGGGCTGCTCGATAAAATCGTCATTCTGCAAGAACTGCTTCAGCAGGAAACGTTTCGTCGGAAAAATGAGATGGAAGAAAAGCATCGTCTGCATCTTACAAATATAAAATTTGAAGAAGAAATAAAAACTTACATACCCGCATCCGCTCACTTGAGACCGCCATTCAAACCGAACGGACTTCTCACGAAGATATGAAACAGCGTTATCATGCCGCTGCAGACGAAAATACCCGGCTCCAAACACAAATGATAGAAAAAGAATACCAGCTCAAACATATTAAAATAGAAATTAATCATATGAGAGATCGAATACTAGAAACAAAAGAACGGCTTGTAGAAATAGAAAAAACGAAAGAAAAGTTATTTCAAGAAACCATTCTTTCGTATAAACGGCAGCTGGACGAAAGTGATGCTTGGATTGCCGGCCATTTTGCTGATATTGACAGCCGCACGGCGGAACCGGCGGAACAAACTCTGGAAATTCCTTCCGTTTCCAAAGAGACTGTTCAGGCAGAAGACTTGCTTACAGCCGTTACCGAACAAGTCATCTCCCTTCAAAAACAATTTGTACAATCAGAGTCCCGCGATCAGTCGTTTGATGAAAAACTGGATGCGTTGAAAGAACGCGCTGACGGCGAAAAGCCTTTCCAAAAATATGTTGTCAAGCTTGAAAAAAAGCCTGGAAAAGATGCGTCACTTCCGCAGAATAAACGGGAAAGCGCAAAAAAACTGCTTGAGTAACGCAAGCAGTTTTTACTGTTTTATTCAGCAGCCGTATCATTTGCCGTTTCTGCTGTTTCCTGAGAAATTTCTCCCTCAAGAATATATTGGCCGCGGTATGGTTTTTTCACTTCCGGATACATTTTAATTAAGCTTTGCATAAATGTTGTCATATTAGGAATTTCAAGGCCGCTTTCCTTTTCAATTTCCTTTTGCAGTTCGGAACTTTTGATCGCTGCATTGTGGCGTTTCAATGTTTTAATCGCTGCTTCGCGCAGTTTTGCCGCTTTCGATCCCGGTCTCGCCGTCCCTCTTCTTCTTCTTGTAGAACCGTCTGGAATGCCTGCGGGAAGAGACGTAATAGACTGCATCTGCTGCTGGGAGGATTGAGGCTGTGTCTGCGGCTTTTGATAGCTTCTCATTTCCTGTGCTGCAAGCTCTGCAAGTACCGGGAGGGAGTCATTTTTTTCTCCGGACGAAACTCTTTTTTTGTATCGGACAGGCTGCCCGCATTGTCTAATTCTCTCAGTTTTGCATATATTTTATCACGTTCTATTTGATATTCACGAATGACTTTTACCTCTGCTTCGTTCAATTGTTCTAAACGTAAGCGCAGCGCTTCTCTTTCATTAAACATGTGTAAAACCCCCTGTCAAAAATTTAAACGCTTTTATTAAGATATTAGATTACAAAAGTAATTTTATCAACTATTATTTTATCATTTTACTATTTTATTTACTCTATGAAAAATTGCTTATTTTCTGAAAATGGTACTTTATATACAAAAATCCCTTATCATATAGGGGATTCTGGACAAAGTTCCAATTTATTCAACCATTTCAAAATATAACTTGAAATTACTTGTTTAATGAAAATTAGCGTGATATCTACAATTTTCGACTATAATATGTAAAAGATAATGATATGGATGAAACAAGCGGTACAGCGTGTTTACGGCTGTTTCTCTTATTTTTTAAGCCACACATGTCATATTGGAATTTTTTATCCAATAGACACAAAAAAACCCTGTTACCTAACGGCAAAGGGTTTGCAGAACCGAGACAATAGTCCGACGGAGATTGTCCCGATTACTCAGAAGCCTGCTCCGTTTCTGAAAGTACCCGGCTGATGCGTTTTTCAAGCATTTTCATCCCGCTCTCTCCCGCTTGAAAATGGCGGAGCTGTCCGTTTTTATCAAAAACGTAATAAGCCGGCACATATTCATTTTCAAATACGTCAGTCAGCGTATGATCGCTGTCGACGCAAATCGGCTGAGAGATATCATGCTCAGCCGCTGTTTTCTTGATTTTCTCAAGATCAAGATCGTCTTCGGAACGGGGCGTGTGGACGGCCAACACATTCAGCTGATCTTTATATTTATCACGAAACCCGTTCACCTCAGGCATCGCTTCTTTACACATGCGGCAGCTGGCGGACCAGAAGTGAATCAGTGCCGGCTTTCCGCCGACCAGCTGTTCCTTCGTGACTTCTCTGTTAATCCATGCTTTAGCGCCGGGCAATTCAGGCATTTGCTGATGTAATTTCATCTCATTTCCCTCCTTATGAAAAAGTTTTTTGCCGGGGCTTTCAGTCCGCCGGGCAACGTCCTCCTGTTTTCTCTCCAAAGGATATGATTTGGCTGAATCACCGTGTTAAAATGAGTGTGGAGATTCTTTAGTACATATCTTCACAAAAATGAAGATATTGAAACCGGGCAATATGAACAAATCATAAATGTAATAACTGGTTTCTATGAAAAGGTTTATCTTATTTAAAAAACGGGTATATCACTTTTAGCTTTTTCTGCAATAGACTTGAAAGGAAGACATCACTATGATTGATTTAAAACACTTTGATTGGGCCGGGCTTCTCACATCTGCCGGGATTTTCATCATAAAGCTGGCTCTCATTATTTTAGCGTACTTTATTTTCCGGACGGCAGGAAAAAAGCTGATCAAGCATCTGTTTCAGAAATTCGAGCAACAAAACAACCTCTCCACGGGCCGCGCTTATACTTTGCGAAGCCTCGCGCTCAATGTGTATGGATACATCCTGATATTCGTTTTTATTGTGATGATTTTGGATTTATTTCACTACAATCCGAGCGCTCTCATTGCCGGCGCCGGCGTGGTCGGTCTCGCAGTCGGCTTCGGGGCTCAGGGGCTTGTCAGTGACATCGTCACCGGATTTTTTATCCTTTTGGAAAAACAGATTGACGTCGGTGATTATATTACGGTTGCCGGCTACAGCGGCATTGTCGAGCAGGTCGGTCTCCGTACGACGCAAATCCGGAGCTTTGACGGCACGCTTCACTATCTTCCCAACCGGGGCATCACGAATGTGAGCAACCATTCCCGCGGAACGATGCAGGCGCTTGTCGATATTAAAGTGCCGCTTGAAAAAAATCTTGATGAAACCATTCAAATTCTGCAAACCGCGTGTGACAAAGCAGCCGCTGAGCTCCCGCAGATTAAGGAAGGGCCGGACGTCATCGGGGTTCAAGATTTAAGCACGTCAGAAATGGTGATCAGAATCATTGCCAAAACAGAAAATATGGAGCAATGGCGGGTTGAACGCGTACTGCGGAGAGAAATAAAAATCGCGCTCGACCGTTTTAAAAACGCCGCTTCCGCCGAATAGAAAAACCGAAGCGTAAGCTTCGGTTTTTCTTTTTAATGAAATTTTTTTTCCACTTCGCTGCAGATTTCGTCGGCGGTCATTCCGGAAGCCGTAATGACGGGAGCCTGAGTTGACGTATCGGCAATTCCTTGAACATTGCTGTCAAGTCCGGTTACGACACAGCAGTCACAATTCTTCGCATCCTCAGGAGTCTTCATCATCACTACGTCATATCCTTTTTGTTTTAACGCCTGTTCTACATCCGATAAAGATTGTTCAATTCCAATTTTTTTCGTCATATTGAACACCTCCGTTATGTAGAATGCTCAATTTTTGTTAGATTATTCTTCTTTTCGGATTTAATTGGCATACTTCGAAAAATATCCGACCATGACATTTACCGCGGTTTCCATCGCATCTTCATCCGGGTTCAGCTTGGCGTGATGAAGCCCGTGGGATGAATCGGCCCCCAGCCAGAACATAAAGCCGGGATATTTTTTCAGCATATATCCGAAATCTTCTCCGGTCATCGCTTCTTTCGCCGTTTTCACGTCAGCAAGCTGATGATCGCTGACAAATTGCATAAATTCTTCGGTCAGGCCGCTTGTATTATAAACTTGATGATAAACGGACGGATACGTGACTTTTCCTTTGCATCGGAAGCCGATTTCAATTCCTTTGACAAGCTCTTCAATCCGCTTTTTCACCATACGCATTGATTCCTCGGAAAGCGTCCGGATGGTTCCCTCCAAATGAGCATGCTCTGCGATGATATTTTGCGCTGTGCCCCCGGTAATCGTTCCGACAGTAATTACAGCGCTGTCAAGCGGATCCGTATTTCTGGATATGACTGTTTGCAGCTGCGTGACAAGCGTGCTCGCGGCAACGACCATGTCATCTGCTGTATGCGGATATGCCGCATGTCCGCCTCTCCCCTCAAGATCGATGACAAGCTCGCTCGTATTGGCAAACAGCAATCCGCTTTTGGTGGAAATGGTGCCGACCGGCAGCTCAGGTGCTATATGGAGAGCCGTGATCAAATCCGGCGTCCATTTTTTCAGCACATCGCTTTCAAGCATCGGTGCCGCCCCGCCCGGTCCTTCTTCAGCCGGCTGGAATAAAAAGAGCAGATCATGTTTGACGGGATGATGGACAAAATGATCAATAATGCCGAGCGCGATGGTCATGTGCATATCGTGGCCGCATGCGTGCATAAAACCGGGGTGCTCAGATGCAAACGGAAGCCCCGTCTGCTCTTCAATCGACAGAGCGTCTATATCCGCTCTGTAGGCGAGCATTTTTTCCGGAGCCGTGCCGTTGACTTTGACAAAGATGCCGGTTCTCCAAGTTTCGATTTCAATTCTTTCTTCCTGATATTGGTTTAATAGATTCAGCAGGTACTGCTGGGTTTTATATTCCTGAAAGCCGATCTCCGGAATGCGGTGCAGATCTCTTCGGATGGCAATGAGCCGCTCTTTTTCCATATGTATTCCTCCTTGAGATAAGAATAAGGCGTGGATTTTATCATCCACGCCCATTCTATCAAACCATTCCTTACAGCTGGCGTAATTCCTGTTTGATTTCTGTTTTTCCTTTTGTTTTTCATCGATATCTTTGATTTTTTTCGCTGGTGTTCCCGCTACAACGGTATACGGCTCGACGTCATTTACAACGATGGCTCCGGCGGCGACAACCGCGCCTTTACCGATTGTTACGCCTTCAAGCACAACCGCATTTGCGCCGATCACAACGTCGTCTTCTACGACAACAGGCTTAGCGCTAGGCGGCTCAATAACGCCCGCTAATACAGAACCCGCTCCGATGTGGCAGTTTTTGCCGACAGTCGCGCGTCCTCCGAGAACAACGTTCATATCAATCATCGTACCTTCGCCGATGACTGAACCGATATTAATAGATGCACCCATCATGATAACGGCATTGTCGCCGATTTCGACTTGGTCGCGGATAATAGCGCCTGGCTCGATTCTCGCTTTAACATCTTTTAAATCAAGCATCGGGATCGCAGAGTTGCGGCGGTCATTCTCAATGACGTAATCCTCAATTTTGTCTTTGTTTTCTTCGATTGCGCTTTTAATTTCAGCCCACTCGCCAAAAACGACGCCGGATTGGCCGTTCAGGAATGTTTTAGCGGAATCGCCAAAGCTGATTCCTTCGAGATCGCCTTTTACATACACTTTTACAGGCGTTGATTTTGTACTATTTTGAATAAATGAAATAATTTCATTTGCATCCATCATTTTCATATGTATTGTCCTCCTCTGATTTTCTACCTCATTACTGTAACAAAGGAAGGATACAAAGACAAGAAAAAAAGGAACAAGCCTTTATTCTGCCGGCTGGCTGCACAGCGCGGCAAACTGTCTTCCGAATTCCCGGAGCTCTTCTTCCTCACTGCCCTCAGGATTGTTTTCAATTTTGACCGACGGCAGCACCACCCGCCCGCCGCGGGCCGTGATTACTTTTTCCAATTCGTCAACCGCTCCGCAAAAAAACTCATAGGACGTATCTCCGGAACCGAACAAAGCAAATGTTTTTCCCGTAAGCTCCAGGTTTTCCATATCTTCAGCAATATCGAGCATTTCATCAGGAAGATCCCCGTCTCCCCACGTATATGTGCCTAATAAAATATACTCGTAATCATTAAAAAGTTCGGCATGAATATCCATCGCTTCATATCTGTCTACGGAGACTTGTGCTTCGATCAGCCCTTTTTCAATTAAATCCGCCATCGCCTCGGTGTTTCCTGACATTGTAGCGTAAACAAGCAATACATTCCCCATCTTCGTCTCTCCTTTATGCATAAAAACTAATGTGCGAGCCGAACCGCCTCATACGGTCTGACAAACTTACTTTCGTAAAGGCCCGCGCAAAAAAAGTTTTCTTCCCGGTTGGCCACCCGCCATCCGTGACCGCGGATCGTATCAAACCACTTTAATTCACCGGCGGCAAGATCAGCTTGATAAATACGCGAAAATCCGCTTTCGCCCTGTGACGATGTGACATAAATAGTCCCGTTATCCTCAGAAACGTCGAGAAATGACTTTTCCCTTACAGCGTCCCCGGCTGTAATGGCAAACTCCTCTTGCGTCCGCACGTTTCGAACGGCAACCTCCCCCCGTTCTCCCTTTGCCGCGCCCTTTGCTGCAATGAGCCAGTCATTCTGATACATCATCATTGAAGCCGTCATGCGCTGCCTTTCGCGGCTTATACGCCGGATGCGGCCTTCCGTCAGATCATACGCCCAAATGCCGCCATGATTCATATGAATCCGGGTGCCGATATAAATCGTCTGACCGTGTAAACAAAGCGAACGGATGACAGGCGGCTCCTTTAATTGTGAAAAGGGCTTAGCCACATGCCAAGTGACGCCGAAATCATCAGATAAGTAGAGGCAGTATGTGCCGTGCGCACAGACAAATCCGTCATTCCGTCCGGCAACGGCCCATACGGAGGCGCTGGTCGGAAATCGGGAGGCCGTCCAAGTCTTTCCTTGATCGGCCGATCTGAGGACGGCGCCTTTTTCTCCAGCTGCGAATATGTAGGGCCCTATATAAGTCAGCACATGAATCCTGCTTTTCACTCGGAATAGTCTTTTCCAGCCTTCTTCCGCCGAAAAATGAAAAATACCTTCGTCTTTCACAGCGACAAAAAATCCCGAAGATACTGATGCCATGACAGCCGTCGCGCCTTTATGAAACATGGCACCGGTCTCCGTGGTGAGCGGCCCATGCAAGAAAACCGCGGACAAATTCTTTGCAGCATTCTTGATCTTCAGCCGTCTCGGGCGCCAGCTCAATTTTCAGCGTTTCCGGATATAAATTGGCTCCGGCCTGTTCAAACGCATCGCAAAACAGCGTGACCGCTTCACAAAACTTCGGGTAGGCGTGATCGCCTGAACCGAAACAGGCCGTTTTCAGTCCGTTGAGCTGGCTGTGCAGAATATCTTCGTAAAAATCTTCCGCTTCGTAAGGAAGATCACCATCCCCCCATGTGTATGTGCCGACAAAAACATAATCATATGCTTTGAGTGAATCCGCATCTGCTTCGTCCATGTCAAGACTGTCAACCGCTATCTGATGCCCGCTCAGTGTTTCTTTAATAATGCCGGCAATATCCTCTGTATTCCCCGACATGCTTGCGTATATCATTAATGCTTTCTGCATATGATCACCTCGTAATTGATAATGATTTTCATTAACATATATAACACTTTAAATGATAATGATTTTCATTGTCAATAAAAATAAAAAAAGACAGCATGATTGCTGTCTTTCTAAAATGGGCGTTCCTGTTTCAGCATATCTTTAATGACAGAAACAAAAGCCTGCACCTGTTTTAATTCAAATGCCGGCTCATATCCGAGCAGCCATGTGTCACGGCCGATCGGATGATCCTTTGTATCAAGCAGGGGCATTTTATTTACTTTGTCTTCCTCTTCTAAGGTGACTGACGGCAGAATGGCATAACCGATCCCGTGCAGCGCCATCTGCTTGCACGTTTCAATCTGATCGACGAGGATGGTCTGTTTCGGCGAAGTTTTGAATTTTTGATGCCACCAATGCTGAATTTCCTGAAAATATGTACTGTCACTTTTGAATTGAATAAACGGCCGGTCGGTATGGGCAATATCATCAATACAGGAAATTTCCGTATCGACCAAATATAAATGATCGGTCATTAAATAATCTTTCCGGCCTTTCCATTCCGGATTTCCCCGGATAATGCCGATATGTACCTGATCTTCATACAGACTTTTCAGCATTTCGCTGCTCCACCCTGTAATGAGAGAGACCTTTGCATTCGGATATCGTTCCACATATGTTTTTAACACTTTCGGAAGCCAGTGCTGCCCGATAATGGAGGCGACGGCAAGCTTTAATGTGCCGTGAATCTCACCCTCAAGTTCATCAATGTTTTCTCTGATTCTTTCTTGCCGATCCGTGACGTCATTTGCAAATTGTATGATTTTTTCTCCTGCCGGCGTTACCGTAAGTCCTTTTTGAGACCTAAGAAAGATCTTTGTTCCCCAGGCTTTTTCAATGGTCTGCAATCGCTGGGACAGAGCCGGCTGTGACACGAATAACCGTTCGGCAGCCTTCCTCATGTTTAATTCCTCAGCTAAAACTACGAGCATATGAAGCTCTTGAAGCTGCATGTCGTCCTCCTTTTCAATGCCTTTTCATATTTCTTATCTACCATTCTAATCAAATAAAGGCTGCCGAGGCAAGCGTCACTCATATGTATGCGTTTTCTTTTTCTGGCATGCGAAAGAACAAATAGGCTGATCGTGCGAGCCTACTTATTCAATGATCTGATATGACTGCTCAACTGCTTTAATACGACTCTTCTCGTGAAAATGCCTTCAAAGACGCCTTCATCATTTTCAACGCAGACAAAGCCGTTGTTAATGACCATGCTGAACCCTTTGATAATCGGATCATTGATGTGGAGACGGGGAATGTCTTTCAGCATGACTTCCTCAACCGTAATTTGATCCAGCTTCTCAAACTCGATCCGTTCAAGTCCGAAAATGCTGTTCATAATCATATTTGTCCCGATCAAACCGTGCAGACGGTACGAAGCGTCAAGGACGGGAATCGCGGTATAGCCGGTTTTCGTCAGCACTAATAGAGCATGCTCAAGGTTGTTTCCGACTTGAACGTGCGCCACTTTATCCGCCTCGATCATAAATCGTCCGACTGTTGCATCAAGAAGCTGATCTGATTGTAAGCTAATCATGTCACTTCGACCCCTTTACATTTTTCATCAAAGCATGTATTCCCTATATTGCAATAATATAAACATTATCATTTTTTGTCGAAAAGTTTCCGTCAATAAAAAAGATACTCTTTGCAATCGAGTATCAATTTATAGGCCGCTGATTAATTTTCGTTCCGAAAACGGTCATAGAGCGTTACGAGTTTTTTATAAGTGGTTCCATCAACGCTTTTTGACCCTGCTTCTATATCGTTGATTTCGCTGGTCAAAAGCTCAATGGCATATTCTTGATTGATCAGGATATTCAGCAGAAGTTTCTGTTCTTCTTCCGTAAATCGTTCACCGATAAGACTCATACGTAATCAGGCCCCCTATTTTTAACTGAATACCTCCGAAAGCAAGGTGAAATTTGCTTTCAGCTCTACCGCTAGAATAAGTAAACAGAAAAAAATCGTCAACCGCATAATTCGACATTTTGCGGATTCTGTATGAAATATTATTTTGTGTAACGATTGGCATAACTGAATGCTGTGCAGGAATCGGGCTTGATTTTCGCTTCAATGCCCATCGAGGTAATGCGGCCGGTCATTTCTTGTATCAATTCTTTTGTCAGCCCTTTTTGACCGATATCCAGATGCACTTCAAATGAAAGATCCGCCCCTTCATCCGCAAAAGGCAAGAGCAAATCTGTCAGTTCCATAAGACGGCCGTCGAGGATATGCGCAGCCATCTCCTGGCTGAACGCGGTTTCCAGCGAAATTTTTTCGCGAAGGCTATGTATCGGTCTTGCAAGATCGTGATTTTTCAAACAGCCCCAAGCTCCCTTGCCTGTACGGTGCAAGTGTATAGCCGTAATAAACTTTGTGAAGTCGCGGTAAACTTGTGAATCCGTCCCTACAGACAGCACGTATGCTGAACGGGGGTCTTTATTGACAAAGCGTTTCAGCCGCTCCGTCACGTCTTGAAAGGTCATCTGTGCCTCAGAAAGATTATAAAACAGAAAAGAATCAGCCATGTACGGACACTCCTCTTTCCAGAGTCTACAACCAAACGAACAAGCACGTTCCTTTGCATAATTTAATAAAGCTCCGCTTGCGGAAGACCGGAAGCTTGGTCAGCCTGAAAAATCAAATCACATTACTGAAGGAGCTCAAAAATTTCAATAGAAATCATGTCAATGTTATCAAACGGATATGTGTTAGGTTTTTCACCTTTTTGGAAAACCGTCAGTTCAAACGTTTGATTTTTTTCGAAATATTTAACACTGCAAATTTTTTCGCCGTTAACTTCAAAATAACGCTGCATCGGCTCGTTAGCCGCTTCCGCTGTTTCTTGCAGACTTTGCAGCCGCGTGATGATACCCATTAATTGTGACATTCTAAAAAAAGACTCCTTTCAAAAAACAACTTCAAATCAACAAGTATTTATTATAATACAAGTCCTACAGAGCATCATACCATAAAGTAGACCGGGATGGCATTTTCCCGCTGGATTTTCAATAAGAAAATAAACGGGAAAACCGTGTTTTCGAATAGTTTGAAGCTTTTTTCAGAATGTCATACACCTTTCAAAAATAATTTTTCGCTTTTTGAGCCGCCATTGTCAGATGTATGTGAGGAGAAGCCCTTTTATGAGGAGACAGCATAAAAAACTTGGCGGGGTAGCGCCAAGCTTTTTCGGATCTTGATCTGATAGAGGGGTTGGGGAACAGAGAGTAACTTCTCTCTATAACTAAATGATAATGATTATCACTATCATTGTCAATCGTTTTTAAAACTTTTTCACATTTATAAAAAAAAGCGGCATACAGCAGCCGCTTTAAAGTAACCCGTCCTGTTCATATAAATAAGAGTAAGGCAGATCGATAAATAAATACATATTGTCATCCATCGGGTATGAAAAGGTTCTGATCATCTCACCCGTCTCAATATCACTGTACAGGTCACTGAAAAAGCCTTTTCTTGAATTCCGCATCTTCATAATGTTTTCTAAAAAGTACGGACGCCAGCTCCAGTTTTTCTCCACGTATTCAGGCTGATAAAGCCATTCGCCGGACTGCTTGAACACATTTCCCGTCAGCTGATAGCCTTCTTCATCACACATATAAATTCTGAAACAGCAGTCGGTCAGGTTTTCCGCCAGTTTTTTAATAAACTCATCGTCCGCCTGATGGGTTTTCTTCAGCTCGGAAACTGCCTGATTGACCCGCTTATAAAAATTCTCAGAGTGTTCGTATACTGTCTCCAGCTTCTTTTTTTCTCTCGTGATAAATTGCTGAAACTCCGTTTTCAAGCGTGCTTTTAACAGGCTCCGGTCTATAAAATCGCCGCTCGGCGCCTGCAGATAATAGCCTTGAAAAAATCGGCCTCCGTTTCTCCATGCGTACTGGAGCTGAAAATCAGCTTCTATATCTTCATACAGCAGCGCGGCGCCGATTTTTCTTGCCAGCAATGAAATGCTGTACAGCACATGCTCATACGAAGGTGACGGCTGAGATACCTTCAGCGCCTGCAAATCTATTTTCAGAAGGTCCGGTGAAAGGAGCGCGATTCTGTCCAGGTTGCTGCTCTCCTTACCTATATTGTCCACCGCGATTTTAATGCCGTATGTACGATAGTAGGCAAGCATATGGTACAGCTGTTCAATGTCGCCTTCGAAATTGTGCTCGGTGATCTCAAGCACAATACGGTTCAATTCAATGCCCTGCTCTTCGTATTCTTTCAAAAGCTCAAGAAAGCTTTCTCCGTGGTCAAGCATCAATACATTCGCATCCTGATTGATAAAAATCAACAGATCGCGATCAGCTTCTTTAAACCTCTCCAGCGCCTGCCTGATGACTCTGTCATCGACCTCAAGCTTATATTCTTCCGGAATGCCGGAATCTAAGAAAAACGGCCCGAGGCTCTCAATCTCCGCATCTGCCAAAATCCGCCCAAGCACTTCGTAGCCTACGACTCTTTGTTCCTCAGCGTTAAAAATCGCTTGGTAATACGGAATGACATCATCAATATTCGTCAGTATATCAAGTGGGTCCAACATGTTATCACCTGCTTCTCTATCTTTGTCTGATTATACACAATTATATCAGCACCACAAATGTTTAGATTAGGGGAAAAAGGAGGCAGTATGGCAGCAGTTTAAAATAAAAGGGGGACATTTTTAAGATCACTCTTCAGACCGGTTAATTAAGGACGTTATTCATTTGTTTCACCATCACAAATAAAAGGATAAATATAAGAGCATGATAACCGGCGGCTGTCCAAAAATAATGGCTCCAATCAGTGCTGTTAAATATCCAATCATCATCATGTTTCAACTGAAAGAAAGTTCCTTTTTTATCTAAAGTGCCAAATGTAAGAGTTGTTAACCCGCCAGCAGTCTTGGAAACGTCAACTCCATACATTGAACCGGCATGATCAGTATGATTTATTGGCATATACGTATAATCAGATAAAATTGTTTCCGCCAGCTTGGTTGGCAGAGACACATATAATACAGCCGATGTATCGCCTCCGAGCCCACTCAAATACTCCCTGGCTTTAATAAATTTCGTTTCATCAGGAAAATCTATATGATATAGCTTTTCAAATCTGATTATTTCATCAGATGTAAGATTGGTATTTTGATAATACTCCGGAGTAAAAGCGCAAATGATAAAGTACCAAACATTAAAGATGATAACGCAACTGCTTACAAATAGTACAATGAACCATTTTAATAATTTCTTCACTTATTCACCTCTTAATCTTTAAAAATTATATCATAATTTTGAATAGAAAAATAAAACAAGCGAACGTTCACCTTTAACGTTCGCTTGCTTCGCAAAATATGTCATGTAAATTAAAACGGGTAAGGATTCAGCCATTGCCCCCCGTCCATTGTAATACAATCCCCGTTTATATAGGATGCTTCATCGGATAGCAAAAACGCTGCCAAAGCGGCGATTTCCTCCGGTGTCCCCAGACGGCCGAGCGGCACACTGTTCATAGTGCGGGACACGGCTTTTTCCGATTCAAACAGCTTTTCCGCACCGCCTGTCCGTTCAATCGGACCGGGGGCTATCGCGTTTGTCCGGATGCCGTATTTGCTCCCCCATTCAACGGCCAGCGTTCTTGTCAGTGACAATACCCCCGCTTTGGCTGCAGCGGAATGAACGACACCCGCTCCCGCTCCCCATGCGTATGTAGCGGCCATATTTAAGATGACGCCCTTCTGCTCCTGCTCGATCCAATGCCTTGCCGCGGCTTGGCTGCAGAAAAATGTGCCGTTTAAAACAATCTCAATAACAGCTTTCCATCCATTGGGCGTCAGCTTCTCTGCCGGGCAAATAAAATTGCCGGCCGCATTGTTAATCAGCGCATCGAGCCGGCCAAAGACTTTTTTCGCTTCTGTAATCATGTCTGAAGCGGCGGAATCAGAACGGACATCCATTTGAAAACAGGCGACCTGCCCCTCAAAGGTCTCAATTTCTTTTTTGTTTCCTCAAGTGCTTCATGGTTCCTCCCTGTCACCATGACATGCCATCCTAATTCAGCCTGTTTTTTCGCCATTGCTTTTCCCATGCCGCTTGAACCGCCTGTAATGATTACCGCTTTCTTATCCATAACAAACCCACCCCTTTTATTGAATGAATAATCATTCATAATTTTATCATAGATGTCTTTCCGCGTCATTACATGCTGAGAAGGGATTTTTCAGCCAAGCTGATGATATAATAGAACAACTCTGACAAAGGTTGGTTTTACAGATGGAGAAAATGACGAGAAGAACATTTTTAAAAAGAGGATTCGGCATTTTGGGTGCAACTCTCGCAACGGCTTGCGGAGGTTACGGCTATGCCCGGTATATTGAACCGCGCATGTTTGAGATCACCCGGCATACAATCACCAACCGCCTGATCCCCCGCGGCTTTGACAATTTTAAAATCGTTCAATTCAGCGATACGCATCTCAGTGATGTGTTTACACCCGGTGACTTGAATAAAGCAGCGGAAAAGATCAATCAGCTGAAACCCGATCTGCTCATCTTTACGGGAGATTTAATTGATAAGCCGCATTTATTTAATGATCATCAGCATGCACTCGCCGTGCTGCAAAATCTGGAAGCTCCCTTCGGCAAACTTTGTGTTTACGGAAACCATGACCACGGAGGCTACGGTACGAACACGTACAAGGCTCTGATGGAAGCTGCTGATTTTCAAGTGCTTCGAAATGGCTGCCGTCAGGTGCAGCTGACAGACGGAAGCCGGATTGAACTCGCGTTTTTGGATGATGTAATGCTCGGAAAACCCGATTATGAAGGCACCCTGTCCCGCCTTTCCGAAGATGCGTTTTCCATTTTAATCGTCCACGAGCCTGATGCCGCTCTCAAGATCGGCGGATATCCCGTAAACCTCCAGCTGTCGGGACACACTCACGGCGGCCAGGTCCAGCTCCCGTTTTTCGGCCCTCTCATTACGCCTCCATACGGAAAAACGTATACCGACGGCATGTATACGCTGCATGACACAGCCGTTTACGTCAATCGCGGGCTCGGTACGACAAGACTGCCGTATCGATTTTTAGCCAGACCGGAAATTACGCTGTTCACATTGAAAACCGTACAAAAATAAGACTTTTATCCCGATGCACAGACACCCCCTCCGTAATATGTATATGGAAAAGAGCAAAAAGGAGGGTGATGAAACTGCTGACATATCAAGTGAAACAAGGAGAAACCATCTCAAGCATTGCGCAAGACTTCAGAATAAGCACTGCTGCTCTCCTTCAGGCAAATCCCTCAATCCAATCGGTCATATACGCGGGACAGCATATTATCATACCGAATCTTCCCGACCCATCCACCATCCCCTATTCCATTGTCGTGTATATCGGAGCGAAGAAACTGGAGTTATACCGCCTTGGCAGGCTCATCCGTACGTACCCCATCGCAGTCGGAAAAATATTGACGACCACGCCGACCGGAGAATTTTACATTGTGAACCGCCAGCCTAAGCCCGGCGGCCCGTTCGGCGCTTATTGGCTCAGCCTCTCTAAAATTCATTACGGCATTCACGGAACAAATAATCCTTCCTCCATCGGCAAAGCGGTATCAAAAGGCTGCATCCGGATGTATAATCAGGACGTCACTGAACTTGCGGCTACCGTTCCTAATGGAACAAGGGTGACGATTATAAGATAGAAAGATCTTATTTGTTAATGGAACGAGCTGATGATAATATATTACAGTGGGACCTTTAGGGTAAGGAGCGTGTTTATGGATATATTTAAAAATCGCAATTTTGTCCGTCTCTTTTTCGCAGCACTCGCTTCTCAAATGGGAACGACTGTAGGTAATATGGCTTTCGCTTTTTACTTGCTGGACCATTTTTCAAACCAGCCGGCATACACAACTTTGGCTGAGCTGATGTATTCACTGCCGACAGTTTTCGTATTTCTGATTGTCGGTGTCGCAGCTGACCGGCTTGACAGGAAAAAGGTCGCAGAGAATTGTGACTGGATCAGAGCCGGACTGACGATCATATTGTTTGCCGCATTATACACCGGGAGCATCCCTCTCGTGTTCTGTATTTTGTTCATCAGAAGCGCCGTGACCAAGTTCTTTTTCCCGGCGGAAGCCAGCCTTGTACAAGCTATTCTGCCTAAGGAGCATTATGCGAAAGCGGCGGGACTTAACCAGATCCTGTTCAGCATCTTTATGGTATTCGGCGTCGGTATGGGCGCGTTTATGTATAAAACGATCGGTATTCACGGAGCCATTATCCTTGATTTTGTCAGCTTTATTGTATCAGGCTTTCTGATCCGCGCCTGCCGCATTCCGAAAGAAGCCCGTCAGCCGAACGGCCCTTTTAAATGGAGAGATTCGTTTCTGAAAGACTCGGTCGCTGATTTTAAGGAAGGGATCGTATATATTGTTAAAAACAAATTGCTTGCTTCCCTTATTTTCGGCTTTTTTATCTTTGGTTTTGTCAACGGCGGCTTTGCCGTACTGCCGATGTTTACGATGAAATACGGACTTGCGCCTGATCATTACGAATCACATACTTCCATCTTCACCGTCGCACTCGGCTTCGGCCTGCTTGCAGGAAGTGTGATCGGAACGATGATCGCAAAAAAAGTCAAACCGCATCATTTGATGTCGATTCCTATTTTGGCAGCCGGACTGCTCATTTTTGTCCTTGGCTATACGGATAAGCTGTGGATTTATTATGCGGCGGCTTTCATCCTCGGCATGTGCATCGGCCCCGTCAATATCGCCATCGGGGGCTGGATGCCGAAAATCGTTCATCCGAAAATAATGGGCCGGGTCAGCGGCTGGCAGGACCCTTTTATGATGTTTGCCCAATCGATTACACTCGGACTGGTTGCCCTGTTATTTCCGAAATTCGTTGCCAATATTGATTACCTTTATTACGGCATGGGAATCGTGATTTTAGCGGTATTTGTGTTCTATTTTATCGCTCTTCCGAAATACAGCGCCGAGGCAGCAGAGGTCGATGTACAGCAATCATTAAAGGCTGATTCCGAAAAACATGCGAAACCTGTCTAATAAAGGAAAAAATGCGCCCTTTTCATCAGAAAAAGGCGTATTTTTATAATCAATATTTGCATTTCAACGCTAAAAAAGTATAATCTATATATGAACTTGATCAATGCAAAGGAGAGAAATAATGGACGACCACGCTTATTCGAAAGAGCTGCAGCCAACCATCGAGAATCTTTCAAAAGCTGTTTATACTGTGAACCGCCATGCAAAAACCGCCCCCAACCCTAAATACCTTTATCTGCTGAAAAAACGGGCATTACAAAAGCTTGTGAAAGAAGGCAAAGGGAAAAAAATAGGGCTTCACTTTTCAAATAATCCCAGGTTTAGCCAACAGCAGTCAGACGTACTTATCTCTATCGGAGACTACTATTTTCACATGCCTCCAACAAAAGAAGACTTCCAGCATCTTCCGCATTTAGGTACGTTAAATCAATCGTACCGCAATCCTAAAGCACAAATGTCTTTGACAAAAGCGAAAAACGTATTGCAAAAATATGTGGGCTTAAAGGAAAAACCGCTTGCCGCCAACAGGCAGCAGCCCGCTTATCATAAACCCGTATTTAAAAAACTTGGTGAGAGTTATTTTTAATTCCGCCGCAAAAAAGCCGATGCGTCATGCATCGGCTTTTTTCTATTCAATCACGTACGTATCCACTTTTTTAATGAGCTCGCTGATTTCAGGCTTGCTGATCTGTTCATCCGCTCCGACTACTTCGCCCCGGTGGCGCAGGTCGTCCGTAATGAGGGACGAGAAAATCATAATCGGCACATCAGAGCTTTGCGGGTTATCCTTAAGGAGCTTCGTCAAACGATGCCCGTCCATTTTCGGCATCTCAATGTCACTGATAATCATGTCAATATGGTCTGACAGGTTTGCTCCGTTATCCGTCAGTTCCACGACGTAATCATACGCTTCTTTTCCGTTTTCAAACGCAACGATTTCACTGTACCCCGCCTCAGTCAGCTCATCCGTCAAAAGACGCATCAGAAGCGGCGAGTCTTCAACGATAATCAGTTTTTTACCCGCCCGTCTTTCATCAAATCCTTCCTGATGGACATGATAAGTCTCAACACCGGATGCTGATTCAATATCGTAAATGATCTTTTCATAATCAGGCAGAAAGATCATCGTGTCTTCCAGTTTGATGATTCCCGTTAAGTGCCGCTCCATGCCCTGGTTCAGGGAAGTCGGCTTTTCAATCGCCTCCCAGGACACTCTGTGGATTTGTGAAACGGAACCGACGTGAAAGACGATTTTCCGTTTGTTGAATTCCGTTACGATATATTTATCGTCTTTTGCTCCTTCGGCATCAACGCCGAAAAAGGAATACAGACTGATGACGGGAAGAATTTCGCCTCTCAGCTTAATCATCCCTTCTACGTCTTTATGAGACTGAGGCACAGATGTGACATCTACCGGCTGAATGATTTCCCGGACTTTCATCACATTTATGCCAAATGTATTGACGCCTACTTCAAATTTGACGATTTCTAATTCGTTTGTGCCTGAATCCAATAAAATATCGTATTGTTGTAAAGACAATTCAATCCCTCGCTATCCGCATTCAGTATTGTACTGTATATATCGGCTGTAAACGGAAAAAGTGAATGTATTCGGGCCAACTGGCCATGAACTCTTTATAAAAAGATGCTTTTTTCTGATATCCCATTGACTTTTTGACATCGAGTGGTAAAATAGTCAAGGATTTTTCAGGAAGAAGGGTGTAATAAATGGGTACAGTAGTCATATTCGACCAAGATCAAATGACGGTGTTAGAAGATATCAGCAAAACGGCTTACCTGCAAATGAAAAAAGAGGCGAAAGAGCGTCCCGACAAGCCCGCTCCATACATCTTATGGCGGGAAGACGTCAGCTTTGAATACGGGTATTAATGACATTCGCCACATATCACAATAGATAGATCATGATACAATGAAGACAATCATTTCAGCTGGTTGTCTTATTTTTTCTGAAAGAAGGTATGTTTTCACATATCGGACATATACTCGGGATAGTTCAATAAAAAGATGACAAATGCTCAGCTAGTGGTAAAATAGGAGAAACTCAATATATAGTATAAGGTGATGAATTATGGAACATTTGCTTAATCCGAATGTAAAAGAAATTGAAATTTCAGGAATTCGCAAATTCTCAAATCTTGTAGCTCAGCACGACAATGTCATTTCGCTTACGATCGGTCAGCCGGATTTCTTCACGCCGCACCATGTCAAAGCGGCTGCCAAAAAGGCAATCGACGATAACGCAACGGCATATACTCCGAATGCGGGCGGCCTTGAGCTGAGACAGGCCGTACAGCTTTATATGAAGAAAAAAGCTGATTTGAATTATGAAGCTGAAACTGAAATCATCGTCACAACCGGGGCAAGCCAAGCGATTGACGCGTCTTTGAGGACGATTTTATCTCCGGGCGATGAAGTTATTCTCCCCGGACCGATATATCCGGGCTACGAACCGATCATCCGCATGTCGGGCGCCGTTCCGGTCCATGTGGATACGACGACACACGGATTTAAGCTGACGGCGCGGCTCATTGAAGAATCGCTGACACCAAAAACAAAATGCGTCATTCTTCCTTATCCGTCAAATCCGACCGGAGTGACATTGTCTGAGGAAGAGCTGCAAAACATCGCAGCCGTCCTGAAGGGCAGAAATGTTTTTGTCCTGTCTGATGAGATTTACAGCGAATTAACCTATGACAGACCGCATTATTCGATCGCGTCTTATTTGAGAGACCAGACGATCGTCATCAACGGCCTGTCAAAATCACACAGCATGACGGGCTGGAGAATCGGTTTCATTTTCGCACCGAAAGAAATTGCCAAGCACATCTTAAAAGTTCACCAATACAGTGTGACATGCGCGTCTTCAATCTCTCAGAAAGCGGCTCTTGAAGCGGTGACAAACGGTGTTGATGATGCGCTTATTATGAGAGAACAGTATAAAAAGCGGCTTGACTATGTATATGACCGTCTTGTTTCAATGGGGCTTGACGTCGTAAAGCCGTCAGGCGCATTTTATATCTTCCCTTCCATTAAGTCATTCGGAATGTCATCGTTTGATTTTAGTATGGCTCTTTTAGAGGATGCAGGTGTGGCTCTTGTGCCCGGCAGCTCGTTTTCAAAATTGGGTGAAGGGTATGTGAGGCTGTCATTCGCATATTCACTGGATACATTGAGAGAAGGCTTGGACCGGCTGGAAGCATTTATTTTAAAAACGAGAGAATCCATGCAGACTATTTAAACAACGGCATAACGCCGTTGTTTTTTATTGTTTCGGGAATGTAATGTGAAAGGCCGTGCCTCTGTCCGGTTTGCTGTCTACTTGGATGGCTCCCTGATGGTTTTTAATAAGGTTGAATGTGACCATCAGCCCCAGGCCGGTTCCTTTTTCTTTCGTTGTCAGAAACGGTTCGCCTATTCGTTTCAGCACGTTTTCCGGTATCCCGTCACCCTCGTCTTTCACCGTCACATTAACGGAATACTCATCTTCTGTCATGATGATGTGAACCGTTCCCCCATCCGGCATCGACTCAACGGCATTTTTAATCAGATTGATAAACACCTGTTTCAGCTGATTTTGATCACCGTTAATATACATGCTGTCATGTTCGTAATCCGTTTTGATAAAAATCCCTTTAAGATTCGCCTGCGTCTCTAAAAGAGCGGTCACTTCACTTATAATTTTCTTTAAGTTTACACGCTCTTTCACGGCGTTTTGCTGAGGTTTGGCAAGCATTAAAAGCTCACTTAAAATTAATTCGATTCTGCTCAGTTCAGAAAACACAATTTCAAAGTAATGTTCGTTTTCCTCCATCGTCGGCTTCATGAGCTGTAAAAATCCTTTGATCGCCGTCAGCGGATTGCGGATTTCGTGAGCGATCCCCGCCGCCAGCTGCCCTGCGATAGACAGCTTTTCCGACTTCAGCATTAATTCCTCCGTCTGCTTCCGCTCAGAAATGTCACGCAGAATGACCTGCACGGCCGTTTCTCCGAAAAACGTCGTCGGAATGCAGACCATTTCCGTGTAGATCAGCCGGTTTTTAAAGGTAAACCACGATTGCTTAATGATTTCTGACTCGGTCTTTCGGTTGATAATATTTTGGATCCGCTGTTTCACGCCGTCATGATCACAGGGATGAAGCTGATCATAGACGTTTTTCCCGATTAAATCTTCATATGTTTCAGCCTCAAACAGCGAAATGCCCGATTCATTCATGAATACCCATTTATCATTGTGAATCACGGCGATCGTGTCAATTGAATTCTGAATGAGGAGCTGATAACGTTCTCTGCTTTTTTGCAGAATCGTTTGGAATTTTTTCCGTGAAGAAATATCAATCAGAAGCAGCAATTCCGCCCGCTGATTTTTATATGTCGTCGGTGCCGCCTTCACTTCTAAATGAACGGGCGTGCCGTCGAGCCTTCTCCACGTCTGTTCGATCATTCCGACTTCCATTCCTTTTTGCATCCGCACAATTCGGTTTTTCACAATGTCGTGATACTCTTCTTCAATAAACTCATAAGAGCGCCTGCCGATTACCTCGTCTTTGCTTTCGGCTCCCAGCATGGCAAGCATCGCGTTGTTGGCGTAGGCGATTGTGCCGTTGATGCTGACATATAAAGGATTCGGCAGCATTTCGACAAGACGCTCGAATTCGCCGTTTCCAGCCGCATCTTCAGACTGTTGTTCTGCCTTTTGCTTCTTTTGTTCATACATATAAGGCCGGCGGGGCGTCTTCTCCTCAAGCACCTTGATTTTGAGGATGATTTCCCGATCCGTCCCCTCCATTTGCGGTGTGACAATTTCCACACCCGCTTCAAGCCATACGATGGTATGATCTTTTTAATAAGACGAAAGGTGCAAGGCATCAAATGATGCTCATTATAGAAGTAACTTTCAACCAAAAATTGATCTTCTTCATGCAGGAACGTTTTGAGAAATGACCCGATCATCTCTTCCTGAGAATAACTGAAATACGATTTGCAGTTTGCAGAAATATACATAATACGCCCGTTAGACGTCAAAACGGCATGAAGATCGGTTTTCGATTGAAACTGTTTGACATGCTGAGTATCCTGTTCCACAGAATCCCTCCTTTGCATTATACTCGCACTGCAGGCTGGACACGGACTGATATAAAAAGAAATTCCACTAGATTGATTCGCTAAAAAATGAGCATTCTCCTTCTATTCTTATTGTGAACGTCAATTTTCCTGAATGAAAGAAAGGGCGCACGATATGTTCGGCCGCCCTTTCATTTGTTATTTTTTATTGTATTTCTTTTCAAGTTCTTTGTAAGCGTCAATTGCTCCTTTGGCAATGTTTTTGCTGACGGGATCGTGATCATCTCGAACAGACGGTACGACGACGCTGAATGCCACTCGTGGATGTTCTGACGGATAATAGCCGACAAAGGTCAGGTTATACGTGTCTTTACCCCACCAGTTTTTGTTCGTGCCGTAATAGTGCGTCTCCGCGGTTCCCGTTTTACCGGAAACATCGGCGCCGGACCCCTGGAATGTTGAATAAGCCGTTCCTTGAGGTGAGCTTGTGACCAGTTTCATTCCTTTATGAACTTGATCAAAATCGCTCGGGCTGTTATTTACTTTGTTCAAAATTTTAATATCCCGCTGTTCAATCGCTTTTCCAATCTTATTTTTGCTGTCCGGTTCATGAATGCTTGTGACGATCCTCGGCTGGACGCGATACCCGCCGTTTGCGATGGCTGAAATATATTGAGCCATTTGAAGCGGCGTATACGTATCAAACTGTCCGATCGCAAAGTCAAGCAGCAATCCCCCGACCATTTGCGGATTTGACTGCATGCCCGCTGATTCCTGCGGAAGATCAATCCCGGTCTTCACACCCAAACCGAATTGGGCATAGTAGTTCCGCATTTTTTTTAATATCGTCTAATCCGGCAGGCAGTGTGCCGTACGGCCTGTAGTTAATGCCGGCGATATGCATGGCCACATGAAACATATATACGTTTGAACTTCTTTGCAGCGCGGTCAGCTCAGTAATGGCTCCCATTTGTGTCCACGATTGTTTTCTCGTTTTGCCTTTAAATACAAGCGGTGCATCGACAAACGTTTTATAATGCGGGAGGCCGCTTTGGTAACCCGCGAGAACAGTCGCTCCTTTAACAGCAGAGCCCATCTCATATTGGGTCGTAAATGATCCGATCGCAAAATCCTGTGTTTTATTTGTTTCGAGATCGATGCGTTTCCCCGCCATTGAGAGGATATCCCCGTTGTTCGGGTCCATCATGACGGCAAATCCTCTGTCAACCATATAGTTGCCTGCAGCGCGGCTTCTTCTCAGCTCTTTTTCAATGACTTTTTCGACTTTCGACTGCAATTCCATATCGAGCGAGAGCTGCAGATCGTAGCCTCTGCTGCCTTCATCGACGGGCTTTTGGCTGACGACTTCACCTTTGCTGTTTTCCACATACTCTACTTTTTCTTTATGTGCGTTTAAATAGTCTTCATACTGATATTCAATGTAGCTTTTACCCACCCGGTCATTCAGTGAGTAGCCTCTTGTGACATAGTAATCTTTCCGTTCGCCCAACAATCCCTGTTCCGGTGTCGTCACACCGCCGAACAGAGAGTACAGTGTTTTGTCGTACGGATATTTCCGCGTCCAGTCATTGATTACGTCAATGCCGGGGAGCTCTTTCAAGTGCTCGGATACGACGGAAACTTCTTCATATGTCAGGTCGCTTTTCGGTTTTTGCTTGTTGTTGTCATGCTCGTCAAGCAGTGAACCGCTGTTTCCGTTTCCGTTCAGCTTATTCGGGTCCATTGATTTGACGACTTGCGGCTGATAGGCGTTGCCGCTTGAAAAACGCGTATAAATCGCCGCAATTTCCAGCTCTTTTTTATCTTTTTTGATCGCGTCAATCTCCTGTTTCGGGACGCGTTCAATCTGGCGTTTGTATACTTCTTGCGGTTTCAGGCTGTTTTCTGAATCCTTCATAAGCTTTTCCGCCTTCTTCGGATGTGCGGCAAGCCAGTAATCAATGATATTTCGATCCTTCATAAATTCAGTATCAATATGGATCAGTGCGGCGAGATTTTTTGCCGTTTTCAATTTGTCCTTTGCCGAGGTTTTTGAGGTAGAAACGTATACAATTTCAGGCACAGCCTGGTTATCAACCGCCACCCTGTTCCGCTTGTCATACATTTTTCCCCGCGGTGTCGGATAATAGGCGGTTTTTGCATTTGCCTTCTCTGCATCCTGGCGGTGTTTATCCCCTTCGACAATCTGGACGATGCCGAGTTTAAAAATCAGTGCCGTAAAGAGAAGAAACACAATCAAAAAATAGAGATTCATTCTCAGCGCTCTGTAACGTTTCGTTTTTTCTTTGGTTCGCGCGCGACTTCAGCCACTTTCTGTTACACCTCTCAAATCATTGAATATATTTACATAAACAGATTTTAATTGTAACATTTTTGTAAAAGTTGTTACAGCGAAAACGGGTAAAAAAAACTGTCAAGATCAAATTATCTTAAAATATATCTAACACTTCAAATAATTTGAAGAGATGTAACGGATTTTAAAAAATAAATACAGATCGTTTTTCCTGATATAAAGCCATTTTTCTATGCTCAATTACAATTATGACAAACGTTTGTTGTCAAAGGAAATGGCTGCCTGCATTATGACAAAAAAGCTGTGATAAGATTTTTCATGTAGAAAAAACTTCTCTGGGAGGCTATTAACTATGAAAAAAGCATTTCTCTTATCTGCCGCTGCGGCAGTCAGTTTGATTACATTCGGAGGCATTCAGCAGGCATCTGCAAAAGAGCTGTCATGCCAGCACGTCGTTACCGTAAAAAAGGAAACACCGTACAGCATCTGACTCTTCAAGAGGCTGTTGAAAAACTACATATGAAAACGAGCGCGAAACAGCTGAACGTTAAAAATGAGAAAGAACTGAAACAGCTGCTGCAAAAACACGCCAAGCATTCTGACATGACAGTTAAGGATGTACAAAAAGAAACACCGGCAAAAACGGCTCCGGCAGCTGCTGAAAAACCGAAAGCCGATCAAAACCAGACGGCTGACAATGCAAAGCAGACAGATAACACAAACAACAGCAGCGAGAAAACTCCTTCATCTGTCAGTGCGTACGAAAAGAAAGTCGTTGAATTGACAAATGCAGAGAGACAAAAGCAAGGCTTAAAACCTCTGCAGATTGATGAAAAATTAAGCAAATCAGCTCACGCAAAATCACAAGATATGAAAGACAAAAACTATTTCGATCACCAAAGTCCGACTTACGGCTCACCGTTTGATATGATGAAGTCTTTCGGAATCACTTATAAAACTGCCGGTGAAAATATCGCCAAAGGGCAGCCGACTCCTGAAGCCGTCGTTAAAGCTTGGATGAACAGTGAAGGCCACAGAAAGAACATCATGAATCCTGAGTTCACTCAAATCGGTGTCGGTTATGTAGAATCAGGCAACATCTGGACACAGCAATTCATCGGAAAATAAATAATAAAAAAGATTGCCCCGGCGGGCAATCTTTTTTATTTCACCCCAAAGCTTATAAATGCTTTGAGTTCCACTGTTTTCTTCACCTTGCGCGGAAAGCTTGTCGTATAATGATTTGGCCAGCGCCAATCCGGGCATTTCTTCTCCCATGAGCTCCGCTTCTTCAAGGGCAATGCCCATGTCTTTAATAAAGTGTTTCACGTAAAATCCGGGCGCAAAATCGCCTTTCAGCATACGGGGAGCGAGGTTTGACAATGACCAGCTGCCAGCCGCTCCGGTTGTAATGCTTTTCAGCACTTGTTCCGGGTTCAGACCGGATTTTTCCGCGTAAGCCATCGCTTCAGCCACTCCGACCATCCCCGCTGCAATCGCGATCTGATTGCACATTTTCGTATGCTGGCCGCTGCCAGCCGGTCCTTGATACTGAATGTTTTCCCCCATAACGGAGAAAAGCGGCAGGCATGCTTCAAACGCTTCTTTTTCTCCTCCGGCCATAATGGCAAGCGTTCCGTTCCTCGCGCCGATGTCTCCGCCGGAAACGGGTGCATCCAGGGCGTGAATGGATTTTTCTTTGGCTTTCTCCGCTATTTTCTTCGCCAGAGACGGTTTTGATGTCGTCATGTCAATGACAAACGCCCCTTCTTTTGCATGACGGAGAATGCCGCTTTCACCGAGATAGATTTCCTCGACATCACTCGGATAGCCGACCATGGTAATAATGATGTCTGCTTTTTCCGAAAGGTCTTTGACCGTCTCCTGCCAGACCGCTCCCTTATTCAGAATCTCTTCCGCTTTTTGTTTCGTCCGCGTGTAGACTAAAACAGGATAGCCCGCTTCTAAAATGTGCGATGCCATACTGTTTCCCATGACGCCCAAACCGATAAATCCGACCGTTTTGTTCACTGCGCTTTCCTCCCCTGATGCGATTCATATATCACTCTTTCATGTCTATATTACCATATTATAGGCTGATAGAGACCGCGTCACAAGGTGAATTTAGAAATGGCGCTGATCAGATCTTCGCTTGCGCTCTTTAACATATCAGTCGATTGCTTCACTTTTTCAAGCGTAACGAGCTGTTCATCAGTAGAAGCATTCACTTCTTCCGCCGCTGCCGCAGATTCTTGAGAAATGGCGGAGATGCTTTGAATCGCTTCTTGAATCGCGGCTTGTTCTTCACTCATTTTTTGAATGTCATTGTAAATATGATCTATACCTTGAACGAGAGACTGCATTTCCGTCGTAATCAGATTGAGAACCTCACCCGTTTCATGAATAGCGCTGTTTTGTTCATCATTCATTCTGCTTGCCTCAATCATCGCGTGTGACGCTTCTTTTGTCTCTGATTGAATCAGACGAACCGTCTCACTGATATGGCCGGAAGAAAGAGCTGATTGTTCAGCAAGCTTGCGGACTTCTTCCGCGACGACGGCAAAGCCCCGTCCGCTTTCTCCCGCTCTTGCGGCTTCTATGCTCGCATTCAGCGCCAAGAGATTCGTCTGGTCTGAAATAACGGATATTGCCGTCACGACTTCTTCTATGTTTTTCGTTTGTTCTTCCAGGTCATTCAGCATTGCCTCTACTTTTTCGTTTCTGAATTGGCTTCGTTTGACTTCATCAGCAGCTGCCCGAGCGCGTCCAATCCTTTGTAGCTGGCATCCTCTGAAGATTTTGAGAGTTGTTTTATGCTGCCTGCGCGATCTGCGATTCCTTTTATTTTGACTGAGAGATTTTCTGATTTTTCGTTGATCGTCTCAACCTCTGACGCTTGCTCTGTCGCTCCGGCGGCGACTTCCTCTATCGCTTTTGCGATTTGTCCGCTCGTTTCATTTGTTTCTTGTGAAATGACGGTTAGCTGGTCAGATGTATCAGACACATTTTCTGAGGAGGCCTTGACCTGTTCGACCATCTCTTTCATATTTTCAACCATTTGGTTAAAGTCTTTTGTTAACTCGCCTACTTCATCTTTTGATTTCGTCTGAGCGCGGACGGTTAAATCTCCCGCTGAGACTGAATTTGTTTTTGCGATCAGCTGCTGAATCGGCCCGGTTATCGTTTTTGCGAGGAAATAGCTGAGTCCGATCGTAATCACAAGGGCGATCAGTGACATAAAAATGCTCACCGTGTTCATTTTGTCGGCTACTCCCATCAGCTGATCTTTTTCAAACTGCGTTCCGACTTTCCACCCTGTTTCTTTTACCGTTTGGTAGACGACCAAGTTTTCCTGCAGCTCTTTGATGCCTTCTTTGTCCGCAGTGATGTCTTTTAACGTCTGATCTTCCGAAATATTTTTTCCCTGTTTTGCCGGATGGGCCAGAAGAGAGCCGTTTTCATCCGCTAAAAAGGCAAATCCTTTATACGGAACCTTTTGCTCGTTGACCATGCTCTGAATAGAGGACAGCTTCAAATCTAAGCTCGCCACTCCGACGACGGTTCCGCTGTTTTGAATGGCTTTTGACGCCGTCACGATCATGTCTCCCGTCACTGCATCTTTATAAGGGTCAGTCCAGACAACCTTATCGGGTTTTTCAGCCGCCATCTTATACCACGTTCGATTTGTCGGATCATAGTCTTTGGCAAAATCGGCCTTTGGATATGTAAACATTTGTTTGTTTGCGGTTCCGACGTACGCAAGCGCGACATATTTGTCATTCTGTCCGATCTGTTTTAACTCATCGTTAAAAAGCCGCGCGGTTTCTTTCTTCCCATCTGATAGAAAAGACCGGGACAATTCACCGTCTGCTAATCTCATTAATACGGTCTCATCATTTTTCAGCTGAAGCTCAATGTTCTGACCGAGTGAATTGGTGACATTCTCTGTCGTACGTTTTGCTTCCTCCGTCATCATCGGCTTTAATGTCAAATATGAAGAAACCGTTAAAAAACAACCGTTACAATAAGCATTGCCGAGACAAACACAGCAATTTTGATATGCATTTTTTTAAACATAACCATCCCCTCCTGAGAGTTATATCGGTCTTTCGGCCAAGAAAATGAATAAATCTTGAAATAAATATCAAACATTTCCGTCATTTGGCGCAGCAAAAAAAAGAGCCGTCATGCCGACAGCTCCGCCTTACGTAAAATATTCGATTTTCGCTTTCGGAAAATAGGTTTCGATATAAGATTCGAGTGTTTCCCTTAAGGCATGTTCTTCGTCTTTTTGGTATATATATTTGCCGATTCCGTAGCGTCCCCATTTGTACCTGCGCTTTTCTTCATCAAGCTCAAGCTTTGTTTTCGGATAGTTCTTCTCAATCACCCGTTTGGCCGGTTTTGTAAAACGATGCTGGATCAGTTCAAATGTGATGTCATGCCGAACGTCTTCATCAAGCGCCGCATCCAGTTTCTCAAACAGCTCCTTATAGCCTTCCTCCCAGCCATCGTGAATATAAATCGGCGCCACGATGAAACCGAGCGGATAGCCCGCTTTAGCGACTTTGACGGCGGCTTCGATCCGTTTGTCGAGCGGAGAAGTTCCCGGTTCAAAGTTTTTAATGACATAATCCGCATTGATGCTGAATCTGAACCTAGTCTTTCCGTTATGTTTTGCATCGAGCAAATGATCGACGTGGTGAAATTTAGTCACGAATCTGAGCTGTCCCAATTCGCTTTGTCCGAAATGTTCAATGGCTCTTTTTAATGTATGTGTCAGATGATCGATTCCTACAATATCAGACGTACAAGAGGCTTCAAATCTTGTAAATTCCGGCGCCCGTTCTTTCATATACTCATCAGCCTGATCCAGAATCTCTTCCACATTGACATATGTCCGGATGTAAGGCTTTGATCCCATCGTCGTCTGCAGGTAGCAATAGTGGCAATGCCCCATACAGCCCGTCGCAAATGGAATGGCATATTCGGCGGACGGCTTTGAAGAATCGAATTTCAGTGTTTTCCGGACGCCGATTACCAATGTTGATTTCGCGTTCCGGTATTGCTGCAAGTGATTTTTCCCCGGAATATTCCGGACTTGATTATGCGATGTTGTTTCTCTGATCTCAAGCCCCATGTTTTCAAACTTATTCTTCAGCTCTTGTCCTAACGGGTATTCGAGCGCTCTCGGTTCTATATAAACAAGCTGGGGCACAAACGGCTTCAGCATGAACTGACACTCCCTTTTTACATTTTCTCATGTTGTTACTTTCCGTTTAAAAGAGAGTGAATATGCGTTGTAAACATTTCCTTTGATCAATGATACCGGTCTTCTTCAAAAAGCTCGCTGTAAAGCGCTTCCGCTTCCTCATATGTCGAAAAGACCGCGTCATCTTCGGCCAGCGGATGATAGGTTTCGTATAAAAACAGAGACAGTTCTCCCTCATGATACGGGTGATGGACGATCTCCGCCTCTTTAATATGGGCAACATTGGCGGCATGCGGATTGCGGTAAATCACATAGACCGTATCCCCCGCTGCAAATGATTTTGTCATGATAATCCCTCCTGTTGATCGTTATTGTTCCCCCCTTTTTTCCGAATATGAAAAAAACCAGACGGCTTACACCGTCTGGCTGTTGTATTACTTATTGAATGTTTCTTTAACGAATGCGACAACCTCTTCTGTCGTGCTCATAGACAAGATTGTTTCTTTGAATGATTCAGCTTCTTTTTTAGAAAGCTTGCTGATCTGCGTTCTTGCCGGAAGGATGGATGTAGCGCTCATTGAGAACTCATCTAAGCCTAAGCCGAGAAGAATCGGAATCGCAATTTCGTCTCCCGCCATTTCTCCGCACATGCCGACCCATTTGCCCTCTTTGTGAGCGGCTTCAATAACAAGGGTGATCAGACGGAGAATCGCCGGATTGTATGGCTGATACAGATAAGCTACGCGCTCGTTCATGCGGTCAGCAGCCATCGTGTATTGGATCAAGTCATTTGTTCCGATACTGAAGAAGTCAACTTCTGTAGCAAACTGATCTGCGATAACGGCTGTAGACGGAATCTCTACCATCATACCGACTTCAATATCGTCAGAAACCGCTACGCCGGCTTCGACGAGTTTTTCTTTTCTTCGAGAAGAATCGCTTTCGCCTGTTTAAACTCGTTTACTGTCGCAATCATCGGGAACATGATTTTTAAGTTTCCGTATGTACTTGCACGAAGCAGCGCACGAAGCTGAGTTCTGAAGATTTCTTGCTCTTCAAGGCAAAGGCGGATGGCTCTGTAGCCTAAGAACGGGTTCATTTCTTTAGGGAGCTGCAGGTAAGGAAGCTCTTTGTCGCCGCCGATATCCAATGTCCGCACGACAACTGATTTTCCTTCCATACGCTCAAGAACCGTTTTATAAGCGTCAAACTGCTCGTCTTCTGTCGGAAGCTGGTCGCGTCCCATGTAAAGGAATTCCGTACGGTAAAGCCCTACAGCTTCTCCTCCGTTTTCAAGAACGCCTTTTACATCGTCAGGTGTGCCGATGTTTGCGGCAAGCTCTACATGATGGCCGTCTTTTGAAACAGTCGGTTCATTGACGAGCTTCGCCCACTCAGCTTTTTGCGCCAGGTAAGCACTGTGCTTTTCTTCATATTTCTTTAACGTTTCACTGGAAGGATCGATGATCACATCACCATCGATGCCGTCTACGATCACCGTAACACCGTTTTCAATTGTCCCTGTAGCCGCTTTTGTGCCGACAACAGCCGGAATTTCAAGCGAACGGGCCATGATCGCGGAGTGTGAAGTGCGTCCGCCGATATCAGTTGTAAAACCTTTTACAAACTGGCGGTTTAATTGCGCCGTATCAGACGGTGTCAAATCTTCAGCCACGATAACAACCTCTTCTGAGATCATGCTCGGGTTCGGAATTTCCACGCCCAGCAGGTGCCCCGTCACACGTTTTGTTACGTCACGGATATCCGCCGCACGCTCTTTCATGTATTCGTTATCCATTGATTCAAACATAGTAACGAACATGGAAGCTGTTTCTTTCAAAGCGAATTCAGCATTGACTGAATCTGTGCTGATTTTCTCCTTTACCGGGTTCAACAGCTCAGGATCACTCAGAACTAAAAGGTGCGCGGAGAAAATGTCAGCTTTGTCTTGTCCCAGTTCTTTTAAAGCATGCTCTTTAATTTTTTCAAGCTCTTCTTTAGAACGTACAATCGCTTCATCAAAACGGCTTACTTCAGCCGCAGCATCAGCAATGTTTTTCTTTTCAACCGTTAAGTCCGGCTCTTCAAGCCGGTATGCTTTCGCAATCGCAATTCCGGCTGAAGCGCCTATTCCTTTTAATTCTTGCATTACTCGCCGAGTCCTTCGCTTTTCATTGTTTCTTCTAAAGCGTTAAGAGCATCGTTTTCGTCAGCGCCTGAAGCGGAAATTGTGATTTCAGCGCCTTTAGCGATACCTAGAGACATAACGCCCATGATTGACTTAAGATTTACTGTTTTGCCGTTATATTCTAAGTTTACGTCAGCATCGTATTTGCTTGCAGTCTGTACAAGAACTGTCGCAGGACGAGCGTGGATTCCGGAATCTGCTGTTACTTTAAATGTTTTTTGTGCCATGATTATCATTCTCCTTTAAATTAAAGCTATTTTACTACACAATATTATATCATACAGCCGTACTTGTCATCTGACAAGCACGGCGTATTTATATGCTTATTTTCCGATTTTCACAATATCTTTTTGTTCCCGTTTTACGGTACCTTCGGCCGAAAGGGAAATCGCTTCACCCTCGGCAAGATTTGTAAAGACAATCGGTGTCATTAATGAAGGAACATGAGGTTTAACCGCTTCAAGATCAACTTCAAGCAGCTTTTGCCCCGGTTCAACCCGGTCACCCTCAGAAACAAAAGAAGTGAATCCTTCGCCTTTCAGGCTGACTGTGTCGATTCCGAAATGAATCAGGATCTCTCTTCCGCCGTCAGACTGAAGACCGATCGCATGTTTTGTCGGGAAAACATTCAGCACTTTTCCGCGGACAGGCGATACGACGATTCCTTCTTCAGGAAGAATCGCAAAACCGTCACCCATCATTTTTCCTGAGAACACCTGGTCAGGCACATCGGTAATCGGATGGATTTCGCCGGTGATCGGAGAAGCGAACACTTCTTCACCCTGCTCGTTTCGGAGCGGATCTGCGATAACCTCCTCAACCTGCTGGCTGACTTCTTCTTGTGCGGATACTTTCGGTTCAGGGCGCGGCGTGCGTCCGGCGATAATATCCTGCATCTGTGTTTTTAAACCGTCAGAACGCGGGCCGAAAATGGCCTGAATGTTGTTTCCGACTTCCAGAACGCCTGAGGCGCCAAGCTGTTTCAAACGAGTTTTATCCACTTTCTTCTGGTCGTTGACCGTAACGCGGAGTCTCGTGATACAAGCGTCAAGGTGCTTAATGTTTTCCTGGTCACCCATTGCCTGCAGGATTTCATAAGGAAGGTCGCCGGCTTCGCCTGAGGCGCCCGCACCTTCATCCGCAGTCTCTTCTTCACGGCCCGGCGTTTTCAGATTGAACTTTCTGATCGCAAACCGGAAACCGAAGTAGTAAATGAGTGCTAGTCCTAAGCCGACCGGAATGACAAGCCACCAAGCCGTCCGGTTAGGCAGAATTCCGAACAGGAAGTAGTCAATCAGACCGCCTGAGAACGTCATACCGATTTTTACATGCAACAGCTGCATAACCATAAAGGAAAGTCCCGCGAATACGCAGTGAATCGCAAACAGGATAGGAGCCACAAATAAGAATGAGAATTCAAGCGGCTCGGTAATTCCCGTTAAGAAACTTGTCAGAGCGGCAGAACCCATGATTCCGGCTACAAGTTTTTCTTTTCAGGCTTCGCTTCATGATAGATTGCAAGCGCTGCCGCCGGAAGACCGAACATCATAAACGGATATTTCCCCGTCATAAATGTTCCCGCCGTCAGCTGTACGCCGTCTTTGATCTGAGCCATGAAAATCCGCTGATCTCCGCGGATGATGTCTCCTGCGGCATCTTTATAGCTGAAAAATTCATACCAGAACGGCGAGTAGAAAATGTGATGAAGACCGAACGGAATCAATGACCGCTCAATCATCCCGAAAATAAAGGCCGCCAAGGTTGGATTCGCTTCCACAAGGCCCGTGGAGAAGGAATTCAGACCGTGCTGGATCGGAGGCCAGATCACTAACATAATAAGACCGAGAATTAATGCGGAAATTGATGTGATAATCGGGACAAACCGCTTACCCGCAAAGAATCCGAGGTACTGCGGAAGTTCAATTTTATAAAACTTGTTGAACAATAACGCGGCCAGGACCCCGACGATAATACCGCCGAACACGCCCGTCGCCAAAGTGGGTATCCCCAGCATGTTAATATAGGCCGGATGGTTTTCCGCAAAAAACTTTGCCCGTTCAATTTTGTCAGACGGAATACTGCCGTTCGCCATAAGCACGGCGCTCATGGATACGTTCATGACCAGGTATCCGATAATGGCCGCGATTCCGGCAACACCGTCTCCGTTGGCAAGACCGATCGCAACCCCTACTGCAAAAAGAAGCGGCAGGTTGTCAAATACGATTTGGCCGGCGCTTTCCATGACGTTCGCCACAAGCTGAACGTTATCATTGCTTAAGAAATGCATGACTTGAATCATATCTTTGTTCTGCATGGCATTCCCTAACGCAAGCAAGATCCCCGCAGCCGGTAAAATCGCAACCGGAAGCATAAGAGCACGGCCGATTTTCTGGAGAACGCCGAATAATGCTTTAAACATAAAAGATGTACCTCCTCTGTTAGCTAGTGTGACCTTACAGCGAAAATTCATGACAACGAATTCACTGGCGCAAGTCTTCAGTTTAACCGTTTACATTTGCCCTTTTACACAACAAAAAAGGCATGAGTAAAAAGGGTGTGCAAAATAACGGGATCGTTCTTCCCGTTTTTACCCTCAATCACTCATGCCTGATCGAATCAGTGACACGTTTTTAAGGTTTCAACTGAAATTATGAAATTTTATTGGTTAATCGGTACAAATGAAGCGTGAGATAAACCGCTTCCGCCTCATGAACTGGTTTTTTCAGTATTTGCTGCAAGATTTTTATCAGTTTCCAAGCAGTATTGTAGCATAGCGGGTATTCATTTTTCAATAATAACATTAACTTTTCTGGTTCTTTTGTCTGCTCTTCCCGATTAATCCTGTCTATGGTAAATCTGATATGCCGGATCAGCCGCAAATAGTGGACGCTTTCTTTATTCACTTTCATCTGGAAAGATTCCTCAATCACCTGAACGAGGCGGGACATCAGCTGTGAATGCTGATTGACCTCTGAAAGGGGCCGATTCGTCAGGGCGGAATGGATATGCAGAGCGATAAAGCCGATCTCTCCTTCCGGAAGGCAGATTCCCGTCTTTTCATTAATCATGCCGACGACTTCACGGGCAATTTGGAATTCTTCCGGATAAAGCGTTTCGGTTTCCATGAGAAACGGGTTTTTAATGTCAAAACCCTGCTGCAGCCGCTTTACCGCAAAGGCGATATGGTCAGTCAGCGCAATATGGATATGCTCATTTAACGGTTGGCTTGTCCGCTTCTTGATATGATAAATGACGTCATTGGAGATGTCGACAAGTGTCTCGTCCACATAACCGAGGAGCTTTTTAAATTGTTTTTGTTCTTTTTCATCCTTTAAGATGAACATCTTGTCATACCCTTTATCTTCAATGACATCCGCTTGTTTTTTTCCAAAGCCGATCCCTTTTCCGATTAAGACGACCTCACTGTATCTATCATGTGTTGCGATGAGCACATTGTTATTTAATACCTTTTCAACTGTAAAGGACCCCTTCATGATCCTCAGCTCCTTTGTCATTCAATACCTCATATCGTACAAAACGAACGGAAAGCGCGTCAATTCTTTTTTAGACGGTTGATCGTTCAATAAGGCGGTAATCAAGAACTTTCCTTCCCGGAGGCCCGCCGTTGATCCGGTTCTCAAGCATGTGAAAAGCCTGCTTTCCCATTTCTTTCGTTTGTATATCTATTGTGGAAATACCTAACATCTTGCTGATATCATGATTGTCGATGCTCAAAATCGCAAGCTCTTCCGGGATGCGCGTCCCGTTTGCCTTGGCTTCAAGGTAAAGACCTGCGGATACTTGATCATTCGCCGCAAACAGCGCAGTCGGTTTGTCATCCCAGCTCTTCCATCTATGAAAAAGGGCTTTCCCGTCAAGCAGCGTCAGCACCTTTTCCACAACCAGCTCTTCCCTGTAAGGCTGCCCGATCTTCTTCAGCGCCTCTTTGTATGCGGCGATGCGGACTTGACTGTTTTTTCCCTTTTTCTGGCCAGGCTGATCGCTATTTTCCGGTGTCCCTTTTCGATCAGATAATCCAGACCGTGCCGAAATGCTTCCCGATGCGGATTACTGATGGAGGAAAGCCCCGCCGCATCAGTGTACTGGCAGAGGATGAGCGGTTCTTTCACGGTAAGCAGATGCTCATCAGGAATTGCTTTGGAGCAGATAATCAGGCCGTCCACTTGGCGCTCCTGTAATTGTGATAAAGCAAAACGTTCTTTTTGCTGCTGATAATCTGTCTGGTATAAAGAAAGATGCACGCCTGACGCTTCGGCAGCCTCGGCAATACCTGCAACAAGGTCTGCAAAATACGGAAGATTCACCGACGGAAGCACAACGCCGATCATATCGGAAAAACCTTTGGATAAATGCACAGCATGAATGTTGCGTGTGTATCCGAGCGATTGCATCGCTTTTTTCACTCTTTCTCTTTTGTCCTTACTTACATAAGGATGATCATTTAAAACTCTTGATACCGTTGTAACGGAAACCCCGGCAGCGCCGGCAATGTCTCTGATCGTAGCCATGGCGTCCCCCCTTTCTTTTTTCCCTTGATCTGGAATGCGTTTCATACAGTAAGCTAGAAACAGATACATCCTATTCGTTTGAAAGGAGAAGAACAGCGATGGGGATTCTTTGCTTAATCGGTTTGTGTCTGGCCATACTCGGCGGCAGTTACCTTGCCCTGCGGCCCCTGAATGAAAAGCATGACATCAAACCATTTCAGCATTTTGATGATTTTTTCATTTAAAAGGTGATAAAAAAGGACGCTGCGTTCCAGAACCGTCCTTTTTTATCACAAAGCTTTCTATTTCAGAATCGTTAATTCTTTCGGATACTGCGTTAATGCTTCGGCGCCGTCTTTTGTGACAAACACATCGTCTTCTATGCGCACGCCGCCGACATCCGGTACGTAAATCCCCGGTTCTATCGTGTACACCATGCCTTCTTTGAGGAGTGTGTCGTTCGCGCTGCTCATTGATGGATATTCGTGAACCGAAATCCCGAGTCCGTGGCCGAGGCGGTGCGGGAAATAGTCTCCGTATCCGGCTTTTTCAATAATGCCGCGGGCTTTTAAATCAAGATCGCCGATTCTGACGCCGGGTTTGCTTAATTGAAGCGCCGCCTGTTCAGCTTTAAGCACCGTTTCGTAAATCTCTTCCTGTTTCGGGCTGATTGATTGGTATGCGAATGTTCTCGTAATGTCTGAACAGTAGCCGTCAAGAATAACGCCCAGATCAAACAGAACAAAATCGCCTTTTTTCAACCGGTCTGCACCCGGATTCCCATGGGGCTGGCCTGATTTTTCCCCGAACAGCACCATCGTTGAAAATGACATGCCCTGCACACCTTTTTTCTTCAGCTCAAACTCAATCTGTGCGAGTACTTCGGTTTCACTCACACCCTCTTTAAGCGCCGCGACACCGACTTCAACCCCGTAATCCGCGAGTTTTGCCGCTTCCCTGAGAATGCTGATTTCCTTCTCATCTTTTACGAGACGGAATTGATTGAGCGTTTCTTCTGCCGAAACAAATACAGCGCCCCCTGAAGCTTGTTTGAGCTGTTCTGAGCGGGAAAGAGAGATCGAATCCTTTTCAACCGCGATGGAATCAAGCCGCACATTTTGTTTTGTGAGCTCGGCTTTGATCAGCTCCCACGGATCTTCGTGATCGCCGTAGCCGATAATACCATGCTCCCATCCGGCGCTTCGGGCTTGTCCGGCTTCCATTCCCGGACAAACGAAAAACGGCTCCTGTTCCTGAAACAGGAACAATCCCATTAACCGCTCATGCGGGTCCGTGTAAAAATCAGTTAAATAAAATACGTTTTCCTTTGTATGTATAAACGCCGCATCATGTCCTTCTTTTTTCAGCCAAGATGAAACACGTTCTAATCTGTTCATTTTTTGCTTTTCCTCCTTACCAAAGTGACTCTTTATTCATTCTATCAGTTTTCCGGCGTTTATGCTGTGAACGAACATTTAAAAAAACAGCCGCCCGATGTGCGGCTGTCATCTTTATTTTAATAATCTCAGTCCGTTCAGTATGACCAGAATCGTGCTCCCCTCATGCCCGATTACGCCAAACGGCAGTTCCATCACCTGCAGAAAGTTAGCGCAGATCAAAAGGCAGATGACCGAGAGCGAGAAAACAATATTCTGCTTAATAATCCGGTTCATTTTCCTTGAGAGTCTGCACATTTTTACAAGCTTGTGAAGATCATTTTTCATAAGGACTAAGTCAGCCGTTTCAAGAGCCACGTCCGTTCCCCCGCCCATCGCAATACCGACGTCAGCGGTTTTCAGAGCGGGCGCGTCATTAATGCCGTCTCCGACCATGGCGATTGTGCCGTACGTTTCTTTCAGCTTCTTCACTTCTTTTGCCTTTTGGTCCGGCAGACAATCGGCAACAACCGTCGTCATGCCCGCCTCTTTCGCGATGGCAGCCGCAGTTTCAGACTGATCGCCGGTGAGCATGGCTGTTTGAATGCCCAGTGATTCAAGCTCAGCCATCACGGCTTTGGCTTCAGGGCGGATTTGATCCTTTAAGGCGAAGCAGCCTGCAATCCGGTCATCTTTTTTAACAAAGACCAGTGTAAAGCCTTTATCCTTTAATTCTTTTCCCGATGTCTGCAAAAAAGCATCTGCCGCATGTTCGCCTGCAAATCCCGCTTTTCCGACCATCCATTTGACGCCTTCTATTTCAGCCTGAACGCCGAATCCCGACGTCTCGTCAATCGATAGATGGCCTGCGGGCGCGGCGCCCCGGCTTTCGGCAAATTCAGCTATCGCTTTTGCAAGCGGGTGGCTTGATTGCTTTTCTATCGCATACACCGCCTGCATGATCTCATCTTCACTCACATGTTCCGCAGCTTGAAATGCCGCGACTGCCGGCTGTCCCTTTGTGACCGTGCCGGTTTTGTCAAATGCGATCATCCGTACGCTTCCCAGCTGCTCTAAAAACACACTTCCTTTAACCAATAATCCGTTGCGGGCCCCATTTGAGATAAGGGAAAGCGCAGCGGGCATAATAGAAGCGACAAGCGCGCACGGGGAGGCGACCACCATAAACACCATCGCCCGGTAAAAGGTTTCACTCCAGCTCCAGCCTAAAGCGAAATGAGGAACGAATAAAAGCAAAGCCACGGCTAACAGCACGCCTTTGACATAGACACTTTCGAATCGCTCAATAAATGCCTGAGCCGGTGACACGCTGTTTTGGGCTGATTCCACCAGCCGGATGATTTTTCTGAATAAAGACTGTTCATTTGTTTTCGTCACACGGACCGTTAAGGAGCCGTTTCCGTTTACCGTTCCTGTAAACACAGAATCTCCTGCTGTTTTTCCGCCGGCATCGCCTCACCCGTCAGCGCCGATTCATCGAGGCTCGTCACGCCAGACTCAATGATCCCGTCTGCCGCTACGCGTTCGCCCGGCTTAATGACGATCATGTCACCGATCTTAAGTTCAGCAGCCGGCACCCGCTTTTCCCGTCCGTCCGCAAGCAGGGTCGCTTCCTCCGGTTCCAGTTTCATCAAGGAGGTTAAATCACGGCTGCTTTTATTCATCGTATATGTTTCGAGCGCGCCGCTTAACGAAAAAATAAAGATAAGAACAGCGCCTTCCGCCCAATAACCGATCAGGGCGGAGCCGACAGCCGCAAAAATCATCAGCAGTTCCACATTTAACGCCTTCGTCTCAATGGTATCCTCAATTCCCTCTTTCGCTTTTGCAAATCCCCCGATCAGGAAGGCAAGGATATACAAAGTGACGGACAGGCCTTTTGTTTCGGTAAAAAACCAGGCCGCAAGAATAAGGACGCCGGATACGAGCGCCGCAATGAGTTCTGCATGCTGGAGCCACTTTTTTCCGGCCCGCTCTTCTTGTATGTGCTGTTGTGAATGGGTTTGTGTCATCACTTGTTCATTCATTATGAATTCTCCTCTCTAATTGAGAACGCAAATCATCTTCAATTCCCCGATAAAAGTAAAACAGCCGCCTGACAGGCAGCATTTTCACAGTGTTATCGCAGTGTTTTCTTTATTATAGCATGCCGGCGGAAGATTTCAATTATAATTGTTTTAATTTCTTTTTGATAATAATTATCATTAGTGTTTCTTCAGCTGTTCATTATATGCAAAAAAAGGTGCGGGAGGAATTCCTCCCGCACCTTTTTAATTCTCTGACCATTCTTTTAACTGTGAGGCGGTCATCGGACCGACGATCTTTTTTTCGATTTCTCCTTTTTCATTCAGCAGAAATGACGTGGGAATCGTCATGACATCGTATTCCTTCATAAGCTCGCCTTTCGTGTCAAGAACAATCGGGAATGTGAGATGGTGCTGAGTGACAAAGTTTTGAACGGTATTTTTATTTCGCTCGGCATTCATCAAATTTACCGTTACAAGGCTTACATCATCAGACTGATGCTGTTCAAAATAGGTTTGGAATTGCGGCAGTTCTTTTTTGCACGGCGGACACCACGATGTCCAAAAATGTAAAATCGTTTTCTGCCCTTTATTCGGAATCGATATTTCGTCTCCTTCAATCGTCTTCATCAGAAACACGGCGGGAACTGCCTGTTTTTCTGATGAGGCTTTTGCTTCAGGCATCCAGACGGCGGCAGCTATCAAAAGGACTGCACATACAATTAGGCGGGTTTTATGCATATGATCTTCCTTTCACGCGTTTCGGATAGCTTGCCCTTCCTTATTGAAATGTATCAGCCTTTTCAGCTTTCAATCCGGGGCGCTGTTCTTCCGCCGCCCGTCAAAAACACAGAGACACCGAGGTCTTTGCAGATCGTCGCGTAATGTAAACTTGTCAGAAGAATCATGCCGGTATTCATACCGAGTATAATGCCGAGCATTTGCAATTCCGGCATAGAACCGAGCACATACATCATCGAAAGCCCTACAATGCTGCTCCATACGTTATGATAAAACGCCGTTTTCACGTGGCCGATGCCGATCAGACAGGCTTGAAGCGGCATCACAAACAGATGAAAAAGAAAAAACGGCCACAAAAGCTGCAAATAATACTGCGCTTCCGGAGACTGAAAAAACAAATGGGTCAGCGGGCCCGCGAACTGAAACATGACCCAGACCGCCGGAATGCCATAGCCGAATGTAATAAAAATCGCTTGTCTCAGCCGTTTCAGCACAATATCATATTGGGACAGCGTATACGCTTCTGAAATGCTGGGAATCATGACGACCATCAGCGAATGGGCGATAAATGCGGGAAACGAACCGATTGTCATCGCTACACCGGCAAGCATGCCGTATTGATCAATCGCGGCTGTCCCGGCTGCCCCGGACGCCAGCAGCGCTCCTTTAACCAAGAAGGGTTCAACTGCGTTTGTCACCGCATGAAATATACGAAGTCCCGTTGTCGGGATGGATACGGCCAGGAGGCGTTTCCGCACGTCTTTCCCGCGAAGATGAATGTGCTGATGGCCGGAAAGCGCCCTCCGCGCCAAAATAAACTGCGTATACAAATAAACGAACACCACAACATCGCTTGCGACCAGCACAAATAACGAAATAAGCACGGCCATATCAATTTCAAAAGAGTACCATTGAAAAAAGATAAACAGACAAAGCACTTGAATGATTTTTTTCAAGACATTCGCAACCGCGATTTTTCCCATTTGCTGCACACCCATAAAATAACCTCTGGCGATGGATGTAAAAGCGACGACTGGAATCAGCCCGATGACAATCCCTTTAATAAAGGGGTGATACGTATCGAATACGGGAATGAACGGCAGCGCGACGCTTGCGGCCGCGGTTGAAAACGCGGTAAAAACGGCGGTCATTCTGAAGGCATGCCGGAGCATGCTTTCATGCAGCTTCTGATTGGATTCCGCGATGAATTTTGAAATAGAGATCGGAAGCTCCAGACTGGCGATCACGATAATTAAAAAGATGGTGGGCAGAATGCTCATGTAAAGCCCCATCCCATGCTCGCCAAGCTCCCGCGCCAGTATCATATTCACGACAAATTCCAGACATTCCGCGAAAAAGGCGGCGATGGATAAAAGAATGATCCCTTTCACAAATCGATTCATGGTGTCTCTCCTTGTCTCTCGTTCTTCCATCATCATATGAGACAAGTTCTGAAAATATTTTCGATTTCTCAAAATTGAAAAAAGCATAGCGGGGATATTTTTGATCCCGCTATGCTTACATCGCAAATACGTGTCTGCCGATCCGTTCGATAATTTTTCGGGAACGGATCCAATGATCAGATGCCGTTTTCGGATTGTAGAAAAACAACGCGTTCGTTTCTCTGCCCGGATGGTCAAGCGCCTCATTTGCGGCGGCGATGGAATCCTTATCCGGCTTTTGATTAATGCTTCCGTTTGCTACCGGTTCAAATGCATTCCTTTGATAGATCACGCCCCGAATGGTATCCGGGAAACCGTTTTTTTCAGTGCGGTTCAGCACTACGCTGGCTACCGCAACCTTCCCTTTATAAGATTCACCTTTCGCTTCTGCGTGAACGAGACGTGACAGAAGTTGTCTGTCAGCGCGGGAATACGTTTTTTTCGGCGGCTGATAAGCCGTCTCTTCCGGTTTTGCTTTCTTCTCTTGGTGAGATGACAGCTTTATCGGTTGGATAGAATGCTTATGATCCGTTTTTGAAAGCTTCGGAACCGGGCTTTTTTTATTTAAATCAGCAACCAGTGTGCTGGGTTCTTGCTTTGGCTTCTTCGCAAAAGTAAACAGAGCTTCTGTATGTTCAATTTTTGATGCAGGCATAAAACATAGAAAAAAGACAGCCAAGGCAGCAAATTTTGTCGTCATACGATTTCCTCCTTAAATACTTCACTACCTTAACAAGAGCTGTGCGCAAATTCACGTTTAAAGATTTTCCAGCGCTCCCAATCAGCTTTTATAATGGAAGAAGTTTGTTAACAACCTTGTTATTGGCAGGAAAACAGCCGTCATTTTCACAACATTAACCAAATAGCAGTAAAAGTATCCATCGGAGGGATTTTACATTTTGTTTACATCTGTTACAGCCAGATGAAATGAGAAACTGAAACCAAAAAAAGACTCCTCAAGGGCGAGGAGCCGTCAGCTTCTTGGCTGTTCTAAATACTGGAAGATAACATCTCCGCCCTGCTGGGCAATACCGCGGAAATGCTTAAAATCTTCCTGCTTCGATAAAACTGCTCGAAATGCAAGAAAATGTTCTTTCTGCACCCTGAATTCTTTGATTTCACCGGTGCGCATTTGGTTGATACGTTCTGAAATTTCCTCAGGCAGCAACGAATACAGCCTCCTTTTCTCGGCTTTTTCCCGAAAAACAATATACCATCTTTCCCCCGCCGGGACAATGATTGAGCGGGCTGATACCCATATCGCTTTACTTCTTAAAGAAAATACTGCAAAATATTTTCAAACAGGATTTATGATAAAGGAGAGGAAGCTCGTGAAAATTGCTAAGGTTGGAAACGTCATTGAATTTAAAAACGGATTAACCGGTATTGTTGAAAAAGTAAATGAAAACTCCGTCATCGTTGATGTAACCATCATGGATAATTATCGTGACCTTGAATTAGATTCCCTCACTGTCGTCAACCATAAGAATTATAAAATCATCAGAGACTCCTATTAAACCCCCCGAACAATCCGAACCATTTACATATCCCGCACAAAAGCTGCCGCCCGGCAGCTTTTTCAAATGAATTCAGATCTCGGTCATTTCCACAAAAAATCACCGGTCTCATCTTTATTGTAAAGATTTGTGACGGATGTATAGTAGTTGGTTATTTTACCGCGGAATTCAAGCCCACGCTCGGGCGCCTTGATGTCAAATGTTTTTTCGTACAAAAGGACGGCAATATCATGATACGTTTCAGAGGTCACCTTCAATACGAATGAAATCATACGGCCGTTTTTGCCCGCACTTTCTTTACAATCATACATTTTCAGCCTTACACCGTTTAACTCTAACGGCTCCATAACGAACACTCCTTCTTTTTACAGGACATGCTACCATGCTGGCCATTCCTTTACAATTGATCCGCTCCGAATAAGAAAAAACAGCTCAGGCCTTTACAAACATACGTTCCCTATTTTATAATGAAACAGACGAGCTGCCATCCAGCACCCGTCACGTATTGAAGCGGCGAGTACACTCCCCCCGGGTTTACTCGTCTTTTTCTTTTCTCCAAATGATCTCTTTTCCTTATAGAAGTTCTGTGCGAATATCATGCACCTTTTTGGCTGCGTGGCAGAGACGAAAAATACCCCCGCTTAAAAGGCGGGGGTATTTAGGTTATATTCCGAGACCGCCGGCACTCCCGAGGAAACTTCCCATTTCTTCACCGAACTTTTGAATAGCATATAGTCGCAGTTATCACATCGTCCTGCTGTTACCAAGACTACATTTAAAATAAGGGGTCATACATATTAGACATATATAATATGCAAATGCACCCGATTGTTAAGTGTATTACTTCACAAACTATCCAATTTGCAGTTCATTTGTTACAAGAAGTTCACCTAGTTTCTAAAGTATAGGTTTTTCCATTACTACTGTTTTAACTTCATAACCATTAGGGTTGGTAACCGTTTCTTCTTTATAAACTATGTAACCCATTCTTTCGTACAAGCTTATATTTTTTGGTAATGATGCACGAACACGGCATTCTATTTTCTTTTTTATTTTCAATAGCATAATTCTCAATCCATAATAATATTGCTTTCGCTATCCCTTTTCCTCTTGCGTGTGATGTAACGGATAATCTTGAAAAATATATCGAGGTATCTTTTAATGTGATTCTAGAAGAAGCAACTGGTTCCCCATCTACAAAGCACAACAATGCTTTTTCTAATCCTTGTTTCATTGCATTTAATAGATGATCTAACGGTTCATTTAATGCACTAGAGGGAACTTCAAGAAATCTATATTCTTCAAATGCCTCTAACATAATTTTATGCACAATCTGATATTCTTCTGCACTTGCTAATCGTATTTCTAACTTCATTTTTTCCCTCCAAGTTGATGTTATTTAGAACTATTATATCTTTTTTATAATTTTCTGTTGTGCTAACTGCCATGTTTCTTCCGTAAATTAAATTTTTATTTATTACAGAAATGCTGCCCGGCTAAAAAAAGCAACTGCTCTTATTGCAATTGCTTTCGTTTTCACCATTTAGGTGAATAGCATTTTATATATTTTTATACCTGAGCGTAAGCAACCTTAGAAATAAACTGAATAGACTATACTTGCTCTTTTAAAAAGACTTATAATGGTCGCAGAGGTGGTCAAAATGAAACTAAATGCAGCGCCGCGCCTAAACGCCGTTATGAAGGCGAAAGGGTGGACGCAGGTAAGACTTTCGGAAGCATCTGGTGTGCCACAAGGTTCGATATCGCGCTTCGATAAGAATAGTCGCCACGAAGACTGGCACGTTTTTTCGATTGCGAAAGCGCTCGACGTAGAAGTCGATGAGCTATTCGAAATTGAGGACGCTGAATAAATAGAACGTATTGAAAAATCCCCGCCTAGAAAGACAGGGATCGTGGTCACACTATGGCTTCTTCGGGTCACAGTCGGGTCACACTTCGCTGTGACTCGCTCACATTTCCGTCTAAAACTGACGCTAAATCTTCGGGTTTTACCGTGACCTCACTCCGTTTCACACTTCGGACCGCAACCGGGGGTATTTAGGTTATATTCCGAGTCCGTACTCCGTCTGAAATTAACGGTTGTCAATCGTCTCCGGATACATATCATGATTCATCATCCGATGTTCGGCCATTTTTTCATATTTTGTTCCCGGTCTGCCGTAGTTTGTATACGGGTCAATGGAGATTCCGCCTCTTGGCGTGAATTTGCCCCATACTTCAATGTAGCGGGGGTCCATTAATTCGATCAAATCATTCATGATGATGTTCATGCAGTCCTCGTGGAAATCTCCGTGGTTGCGGAAGCTGAAAAGATACAGCTTCAGCGATTTGCTTTCCACCATTTTTTCGTCCGGAATATAGCTGATGTAGATGGTTGCAAAATCCGGCTGTCCCGTTTTCGGGCAAAGCGACGTAAATTCCGGGCAGTTGAATTTAACGAAATAATCACGGTTCACGTGTTTATTCGGAAATGATTCCAAAACCTCCGGCGCATATTCAAATAAATAGTTTGTCCCTTGATTCCCCAGGAGCGTAACTCCTTCTAATTCTGATTCTTTTCTTGTCATATAAATCTCCCTTTCTATTAAACTCCCCGTTTATTGCCCCAAAGCAATGTATGCAGCTGAGGCAGGACTCTGACGAGATTCAGATCCGAATCGGCAGAAACCTTATCAACGAGTGTTTCGTATTTTCCGAGCAGATGTGCGATCAATGCCCGGTCGTCCGTCGTATGGACGTTATCGTTTCCGACCTGAAGGTAAAACGGAATATTCGGATACCGCTTGTGCACGGTTTTCGCGAATTGCAGATCTTCATCATTAAAAATGACGACCTTTAAGCTGACCGCGTTAAGCCTTTCTGCCGCATCAAGCGAAGACACAATGTGATCGAGCTTTGCAAAATCGGTTGTCATCCCCGAACTTGGCGGCTTCGGTGAAATCGTCAGGTCGTTAATCATTGTGAACCAATCCTGATAGACCGTTCCCTGCGTTTCTAAAGCGGCGCGCACCCCGTGCTCTTTCAGCAGCAAAATCAGCGCGTCAAGCTGCTTTAACAGCGCCGGGTTTCCTCCTGAGATGGTGACATGGGAAAAGGCGTCTCCGCCGATTTCTCTCAGCTCGCGGTAAATGTCTTCCGCCGTCATCCAGCGGATATCTTTTTTGGCTGAGCCGTCCCATGTAAAAGCGGAGTCGCACCAGCTGCAGGAGTAGTCGCAGCCCGCCGTGCGGACGAACATGGTTTTCTGGCCGATAACCATGCCCTCCCCTTGTATCGTCGGTCCGAAAATTTCTAATACCGGAATTCCTTTAGCCATTCCTATCACCTTTTTTCGGGCGGTATACGCAATAGCTTGTCGGGGTTTCCCTGACAAAAACCTGCACGCAGACCGGCTGATTCTCCAGTGTTTCGAGGTAGGACTGCACCTTATCATAAATCGTTTTGGCCACGACCTCGGTCGTCGGCAGTGAATATCTGTCATCTTCAGAAAATTCCTCATGGTCATTCAGCAATGTATGGTCATAAGTGCCGTGCACCAATTTCTTCAGCACGCTGAAATTCACGAGAAAGCCTGAATCGTCCAGTTCATCCCCCGCAACTGTAATATTTACTGTATACGTGTGCCCGTGGACTCTGCTGCACGCTCCGGCGCTTTCGCGGGGAATAAAGTGCGCGGCTGAAATGTGCATGTCCTTATTCAACTCAAACGAATAAGGATGCTGAACCTGCGGGTAAATTTGAGAAAGCAATTAGTTCCGCTCTCCTTTCATTTTCATATATTCATCATATCCTTTATTGCGGAGCAGGCATGCCGGGCATTCGCCGCATCCGTCCGCAATGATGCCGTTATAGCAAGTCAGTGTGTTATTCTTTACAAAATCAAGCGCGCCGAGCTCATCCGCAAGTTTCCACGTTTCTGCTTTGTTCAGCCACATAAGGGGCGTATGAATGACGAACGGCTTTTCCATCGCCAAGTTGACGGTGACGTTGCAGGATTTGACAAACTCGTCACGGCAGTCCGGGTAGCCGCTGAAATCAGTCTCGCAAACACCGGTAATAATGTGGCGCGCGCCGATTTGATATGCAAGAATCGATGCAAAGGATAAAAATACAAGGTTGCGTCCCGGTACAAAGGTTGTCGGCAATTCCCCGTCCTTCGCTTCAATTTCGATATCATCTCTTGTCAGCGCATTCGGCGCAAGCTGATTTAAAAGAGACATATCAAGCAAGTGATTTTTGACACCGAGCTTTTCGGCAATCGATTTTGCCACATCGATTTCTTCTTGGTGACGCTGATTATAATGGAATGTAACGGTTTCCACTTCTTCAAAGTTTTGCAAAGCCCATAATAAACAAGTCGTGCTGTCTTGGCCTCCGCTGAACACCACAACCGCTTTTTCTTTTTCATGTCTTTCTCTCCCTTATCTATCATTCCATAAAAAAAGCGCCTTTTTCGGAGAAGGCGCCCTAAAAAACATAAAAAACCGTATCCAAGGATACAGCTCGTCCTTAGTTTTTATAGAGGGTGTAGCTAGAACCTCTCCCGCATCAATACGGATTTTCTTCTTTTTTCACTTTTGCTATCATACCATAATATTGTTTCCCGTGACAATAAAAAAACAGCCTGAAACCTGTGTCAGGCTGCAAAAGCGGATTTAAGCCCCGCGTTTTTTCCCCGGAAATACCATCAGCGCAATCCCGATCAGAACAAATAAAGCAGGCCAGAAAACAGAAACCGGAATAATCGGCTGATACGTCATCATAAAGCAAAGTGCTGTCAAGGTCAGCACCGCAACCGGGATGAGCAGCGCCTTCTGTTTCCCGCCGAACAGCCACAGCTCAAATAAACCGAATGCCGTTGCCAACAGGTAAACAGGCCATGTCACATCGGAGTAAGACCAATTGGTTGCCGTTTCAAAGACAAACAAGATCCCCGTAATCAATAAGATGCCGCCCGGTACGAGAAGTCCCGCGTTTTTGACAGGTTTCCGGCCGAAAATCGGAATGTGAAAAGCGGCGCCCAGCAACAGAATGAGAACGGGCCAGCCGCGTTCGCTGATGACTTCATTTGCATTGGTGAATATGCCGAAAATGCCCGCGGCGCACAGAACCGCCGCAGCAGTCAAAAGCCCTCTTTGCCTTCTGCCGAACAGCCAGGCTTCAAACAGGCCGAATGCAACGGCAAAGAGGTAGACAGGCGATGTCACATTTGCGTATGTCCAATCCGTCAGCGTTTCAAACCATAACAAGCCGCCCGTCACAAGCAAAATGCCGCCCGGAATAAGAAGGCCCGATCTTTTTTCGGCTGCATAAAGGCAGCGGCGTGAAACAAAAGCGCGGCTGCGATGATCAAAAGCGGCCACAGCCCCGGCATCAGCATACCGGCAAAGCATAGTGCTCCCGCGGCTGTCAGGATGAAAGCAGGAATCAATACGCCGATCTTTCTCCCGCCGAAATACCACAGCTCAAACAGACCGAGAGCAGGCGCCCATATATAAACAGGCCACGTCACGCCTGAATACGTCCATCCCGTTGCGGTCTCAAAACAAAACAGGCAGCCCAGCACAAGAAACATACCGCCGGGAACGAGCAGTCCCGCCTGTTCAGGCGTTTTTTTCGCAAAAATAAATCCGGCGTGAAATCCTGCGGACATCATAATGAAAAGAAACGGCCACGCCGAACCTGCGGATATATGTATAACTCCCGCCTTCTGTAAAAAAAACGCAATGCCGATACAAATAAAAATAAATCCCAATAATACACGTCGATCCTTCATCTCTTACTCCTCCCCATCATTTCCCAATTCATTATACAGAAATGGCAGGAAAAAAGAAGGGGAATTCCCAAAAAATACAGACATTTTCCTTATATCCTTATTTTCTTTCGGGATTTTTTTGCAAATCAATGCGCCGATGAAAGCGAGGCTCACATACCCAAACACCGGATAAACGGTGGAAATCAGCTGCCCGTAACCGATTTGGCTGATAATGAAAGCAAACGCCAAAATGCCGCCGTAAATATATGTACTTTTTATATGAAGAAAACTGTTTAATTGTTTTTCCAATCCGTATAAATTGCCGATAACCGACGTAAACACTTCCCCGAAAATAATAAACAAATAAATGATATGAAGCGAACGCGAATACGAATAGACGACTTGAGCCATCGGAATGTCAAACTCCAGCACATCCGGCAGCACCGATAATGATAAGAAGCTCGCGGCAAGCACCAGTGTCAACAGAACGCCGCCTAAATAAGCTCCCCTTCTGATCACCTTCTCTGAAGACATTTCGTTCGCAAGCGGCACAAGGACGGCTTGGGCGAGCGATAAATTTAACGCGCCGTAAGAGACGGCGGACAAAAGCCAGTTCCACTTATCAGGCCATACCCATTCGTCCGCGTTTCTCGTGCTTGTAAATACAAATGAATCAGCTGTCACGATAAAAGAGAAAGAAATTAAAAGCGGCACAACCAATATATTGACGCCGACCACACCTTTAACACCGCTTGTCATGACGGCAAAGCTCAGTACGATCGTCAGAAGGATCCCGGCTTGTGCGGGCCAGCCAAGCTGTTCATGAAACAGCGCTCCAGCTCCGGACAGCATGACAGAGGTCACTCCCAGCAATATAAACATCATAAACATGTTCACGGCGCGGCCGATGGACTGGCCGAATAAATATGTGTTCAATTCCTGATAAGATGCTGCATGAATCCGTTTGGAAATGATCATGATTTTGGCGCCTAAATATGTAAACATCAGACCGCTTACCACGATACCGAACAGACCGATCCAGCCGAACTTCAGAAAAAACTCAACGATTTCCCGTCCCGTGGCAAAACCGGCTCCTACAACCGTGCCTACGTATACAAATGCAAGCTGACTTGCAGAACCTTTTGTTTGTCCCATTTCACCCTCCGGCTAAGCGCATATTTGTCCAGGCCTTTATATATGCTTATGAGACAAGTCTCCCGAAAAGACGAACAAATCGTCCTTCCCCGGAGAAAACAGATTCAGCTCTCTCCTCTAAGCAAAAATATTGAAAGAAAAAAGGGCCGGCGTATACTCTTCATCAAGAAAGGTCAAAGCATTTCATTTCCTTTCTGACTATATTGGTCAAAATTAATCAAACCTCACGAATATCACTTATCATGCTGTAAACATTTATTTTTCGGGGTTTGAAACAAAATACTTGAAAGTCAAAGAAGGTCAGAGTATACTAATAATCAAAGAAGGTCAAAGTTTCGGCCTTATTTTCTAATCCATTTGGTCAAAGATGATCAAACATTTTTCGAGGAGGTTTTGGCAAATGCGTTGTCAACATTGTCAGAAAAACGAGGCGACGATTCGCCTGAACATGCAAGTCAATTCCATTCAAAAACAATTCGTTTTATGTGAAACATGTTATACAGAATTAACCCGAAAACCGTCTATGAGCATGGGGCCGCAATCATTCGGATTCCCGTTTGAGCAAGGTTTCGCTCCCAATCAAAATAAACAGCAGGCCGGCCCTGAAAAAGGCCTGCTCGACGAGCTCGCTCAAAACGTCACAAACGGCGCAAAAGCAGGTCTGATTGACCCTGTGATCGGCCGCGATAATGAAGTGGCGCGCGTAATTGAAATTTTGAACCGCCGGAATAAAAACAATCCGGTGCTGATCGGTGAGCCGGGCGTCGGTAAAACGGCTATTGCAGAAGGCCTCGCGCTTAAAATCGCTGAAGGCGATGTGCCGAACAAATTGAAAAACAAAGAACTTTACCTGCTTGACGTCGCTTCTCTCGTCGCCAATACAGGGATCAGAGGCCAGTTTGAAGAAAGAATGAAACAATTAATGAACGAATTAAAAGAACGGAAAAACGTCATCTTGTTCATTGATGAGATTCACCTTCTCGTAGGCGCCGGCTCTGCCGAGGGATCAATGGATGCCGGGAACATCCTGAAACCGGCCCTTGCCAGAGGCGAGCTGCAGGTCATCGGGGCGACAACGCTGAAAGAGTACCGCCAGATTGAAAAAGATGCGGCGCTTGAAAGACGCTTCCAGCCTGTCATGGTTCACGAGCCTACAATAGAACAAGCCATCAGCATTCTGGAAGGCATTAAAGATAAATACGAGAAATACCACGGCGTCACATTCAGCAATGAAGCGATAAACGCCTGTGTTACGCTTTCATCCCGTTACATTCAGGACCGCCACCTGCCGGATAAAGCGATCGACTTATTAGATGAAGCCGGCTCTAAGGCGAACCTGGAGCTTGATACCGTAAATGAAGAAGATGCGGCTGAGAGACTCAAAGCAATTGACGCGGAGAAAACAAAAGCGCTTCGGGAAGAAAATTATGAGCTTGCCGCGAAACTGCGTGATGAAGAAGCGGCTTTGGAAAAGCAGCTGGCGCATGAAACACCGGCCTCTTCACCTGAAATCGGCGCGGAGCATATTCAAGCCATCATTGAACAGAAAACAGGCATTCCGGTCGGAAAACTCCAGGCTGATGAACAAGTCAAAATGAAGGAACTTGAAGAGCATCTTCATCAGCGTGTCATCGGTCAGGAAAAAGCCGTGAAAAAAGTGGCGAAAGCGGTCAGACGAAGCCGTGCCGGTTTAAAATCCAAAAACAGACCTGTCGGCTCCTTCCTCTTTGTCGGACCGACCGGAGTCGGAAAAACCGAGTTATCAAAGACACTCGCAGATGAACTGTTCGGTACAAAAGATTCCATTATCCGTCTCGATATGAGTGAATACATGGAAAAACACGCCGTATCAAAAATTATCGGTTCACCGCCGGGATATGTCGGACACGATGAAGCCGGTCAATTAACGGAAAAAGTGCGCCGCAATCCGTACAGCATCGTGCTGCTCGACGAGATTGAAAAAGCCCATCCTGATGTCCAGCATATGTTTCTGCAGATTATGGAGGACGGCCGTCTGACAGACAGCCAGGGCAGAACGGTCAGCTTCAAAGATACCGTTTTGATTATGACTAGCAACGCTGGAACCGGCGAAAAACAGGTGAAAGTCGGATTCCAATCTGAAGAGAGCGTCATGGAAGAACAAACGCTGATTGATTCACTGAGCGCGTTCTTCAAACCGGAGTTTTTAAACCGGTTTGACAGCATTATTGAATTCCAATCCCTGAAAAAAGAACATCTCGTGAAAATCGTCAGCCTGCTTCTCACAGAGCTTGAAGACACATTAAAAGAGCGCGGCATCAGCCTGAGCGTCACCGATGATGCGAAAGAAAAAATCGCTGAAATCGGCTACCACCCCGCTTTCGGAGCACGCCCGCTCAGAAGAACCATCCAAGAATTGATAGAGGACGAAATGACAGATCTTCTATTGGATGACAACGAAATCAAAGCCTTCCATGTCGTAATGGAAGAGGACGGCATCAAAGTCCGGGCACAATAACAAAAAAGNGT